>JBILQY010000132.1:0-6861 GCA_044372955.1 Crocinitomicaceae bacterium
AACATTAAGAACTCCACCATTGTATGGAAAAGTTTGTCCTAATGTATTTCCCCATGTTACTTGAGGTGTAAAACGCCATGCGTTGTTGGTTGTTGTCCACTGAGTAGAATTTCTTCCAGGAACTACAACAGCAGCGTTACCTGCTAAATTATGTAAACCATGAACCGAAGTACCGCTCGCCCAACCTGGACAATTTGGCTTATTTTGCATTCTAGTTTCAATGTTATTTGTTGATTCAAATAACACAATTTGAAAAGTCCCTAAAGAACTAGTACATGAAAACATTGGACAATTATTCCAAGAAACAACAAGTCTTCTGTTAGGTGCAGTACCCAATACTTGATAACGAATATATGGTCCTCCTGAACCTGTTCCTGGATGCCAATCTTGCCAAGGAGCCATTATACAATTCTTTGGGACATTTGCGGCAGTACTTGGTATGGAGGCAGATGTAAATGAAGTAGGCTGACCTGCTGTAAAACCTATCCATCCATTACTTCCGATATAAAATTGAGTATATGTATTTCCAAAAAAACAAAAAGAGAAACCAATATTTTGTACTGATGAAACCGCATCATCAGAAAGTGTAATTGGCGTACCCAAATTAAATGGATCAGGAGCATAAGGAATATTAACAACTGCATATTGAGCAGATCCTACGGCAGCACCTCCACCAACATTGTTACAATCATTTATTGTTACAGTTTGACCTGGACAGACAGTATCATCTTGACCTAAACAAAGTGTTACGTTTTGAGAGTAACCGACATTTAATATAAAAGTTATGAGGAAGGACAGATATACTTTAAAATTAGTCATTTTTGATGTTTTTGTTAACTTTACTAAAACGCACATCGCTTTAAAAGGTTGCCAAAATTAAGCATAAAAGAATTAATTGTTAATAATAAAGAAAACTTTGAAATAAAGATTTTATACCTTAATTAACAAAGGGAATAAAAACTTGTTACATTTGCTACGTTTAATTTTAAAAACATCATTTATGTCAAACAATCATCATGCAGAGATTGAAGAATTTATGGACAGAGTTCGTGCAAAAAACGGACATGAACCAGAATTTCTTCAAGCGGTACAAGAAGTAGCGGAAGCAGTTATTCCGTTCATGGAGTCACATCCAAAATACAAGGCAGCCAAAATTTTGGATCGAATTGTAGAGCCAGAAAGAACTATTATTTTTAGAATTCCTTGGTTGGATGACAATGGTAACATTCAAGTTAACAGAGGTTACCGTGTAGAGTTTAACTCCGCTATTGGTCCATACAAAGGAGGATTGAGATTTCACCCATCTGTAAATCTTTCAATTTTGAAATTTTTAGGATTCGAACAAATCTTTAAAAACTCTCTAACTACATTGCCTATGGGTGGTGGAAAAGGTGGTTCTGATTTTGACCCTAAAGGAAAATCAGACAACGAGGTTATGAAATTCTGTCAATCATTTATGACTGAGTTATCACGTCATATAGGTGCTGATACAGACGTTCCTGCAGGAGACATTGGTGTTGGAGGACGTGAGATTGGATATATGTTTGGTCAATATAAAAGAATTCGCAATGAATTTACAGGTGTATTAACAGGTAAAGCAAGAAACTGGGGAGGATCTTTGATTCGTCCTGAAGCTACTGGTTACGGTACTGTTTATTTCGCTAAAGAAATGTTAGCGACAAAAGGTGATTCCTTTAACGGTAAAATTGTAGCCGTTTCAGGTTCTGGAAACGTTGCACAATACGCTTGTGAGAAAGCAACACAATTAGGAGCGACTGTTGTGACTCTTTCTGACTCGTCAGGATACATTTATGACGCTGACGGAATCAATGCTGAGAAATTAGCTTTCGTTATGGAGATTAAAAATGTAAAAAGAGGACGTATCGAAGAATATGTTGCTAAATATCCTAACGCAAAATTTGTTGCTGGAAAACGTCCTTGGGAAGTAAAAGTTGATATCGCATTACCTTGTGCTACTCAAAATGAATTAAATGGTGACGAAGCTAAAGTATTAGTTGCCAATGGTGTTATCTGTGTTGCCGAAGGTGCTAATATGCCTTCAACTCCAGAGGCTATAGCAGAATTCCAAGCTGCAAAAATTCTTTTCTCTCCAGGAAAAGCATCCAACGCGGGTGGTGTTGCAACTTCAGGTTTAGAAATGTCACAAAACTCTTTACGTCTTTCTTGGACAGCTGAAGAAGTTGACCAACGTTTACATGGTATCATGGTTTCTATCCATGAAGCTTGTGTAAAATATGGAAATGACGGAAGCGGAAATGTTGACTACGTAAAAGGAGCAAACATTGCTGGTTTTGTTAAAGTTGCTGATTCAATGATTGATCAAGGATTGGTGTAAATTCCAATTTCAACTATATTTAAAATGTCCGTCAGAAATGTCGGACATTTTTTATTTATGAATCCTTGATAATCAAAATTTATAAGCAAAAAAAAAGGACACCGAAGCGTCCTTTTATATTTTGATACTAAAATCTTATTTAGCAAAATGTTTTTTCTCACGAATACGAGCAGATTTACCTGTTCTCTCACGGAAGTAGAAAATACGAGCTCTACGAACAGCACCATGCTTAACAACTGTGATTTTATCAATAAAAGGAGATGTAATTGGGAAGATACGCTCTACACCAATATTTCCTGACATTTTACGAACAGTAAAAGTTTCTGTATTTCCAACACCTCTACGTTGTAAAACAACACCTTGAAATTGCTGAATACGTTCTTTAGTTCCCTCTACAATTTTGTAAGATACTATAATTGTGTCACCAGCTCCAAAAGTTGGCAATTCTTTCGCTTCAAGAAGATCTTTCTGAATTTGTCTAATTAAGTCCATGTTGTTATTTTAAGCCGACTCTCTTCGAATCGGGGTGCAATATTACGAATAAATTCTAAAAGTCTGATAATTTTGAAAAAAAATAGTTCTTTTTTTTCACTCATCCTAAAAATCAAAATCGGGTGAAGTGAAATCTATTCTAAACTAATTCATTAGGAAAGCCATACAAAGCAATACTAATGCAATTAGAGAATAAATTATTATAATTTGTTTATTGAGGTTTTTGTTTTGAATAGGATACTCAGTTTGAATTGGTTCTTTCTTTGGTTCTTCAGAGCTATTCTTTCCAGAGGTTTTCTTTTGAATGTATGATTCCCATCTAAACAAATGATGTTGACCAAGAACAACTTTATCTCCAACTGTCAACAAAGTGAATCCCTCTAAAAGGCGTCCATTTACATAAGTTCCATTAACCGTATTTAAATCTGTAATAAAAACATTACCATCTGGATCAGAAAATAATTCTAAGTGGTAAGCATCAATGTCTTTACTTTCAATCACTAATTGATTATCTGAGGCACTTCCAATACGAATGTGTATCTTATCCATTTATGAGCTAAAATTAATAAAATTACTTATCATATTCTTCAACAGTTCGAGTCAACATCAGGTAAATTTCCATTGGTGAAAGGACTTCTGACCTACGAATTGAAACAGATCCAATCGTGTTTTCAACGGCTCTAAGTCTAGAAAAATCTCTTACGCGCACTTTTTTGGAATAAACTCTTTTTTTCTCCACATCGAAAGCAACAATTTTCATCGTTACAACTGGTCGAATATTGGTTACTGTAGTTCCTAAAAAAGTAGTCCCAACTCCTCCCCTAGCACTATAATTTACACGAACTCTTACATAGTAATCTTTTTCTTCAGCTAAAACAGCTTTTTTAAGGCGATTTCTTGGCATTCCTTCCAAAGTTGTTGAGGAACCAAAAGTTTTTACATCCTGACCTCTTCTGTTTTTCTTATAAAAAATAGTTGTATTTGCAGATAATTGTTTTGCGACAGCTTTTGTAATTACCGTATTTATAGAATCAATTAAATTATCTGGGAAGGTGCGTAATAAATTAAATCGATCTGAAGTTGTTTCTCCAGCTATTCGTACACTAACCTCATTCGTTAAATCTTGATCAATAACAAATCTGATTTTATAAATTCCAGCTGTGTTTTGAGCAACTAAACTAATTGGAAAAAATAATCCAAGAATTAAATAATAAAAAGCTTGTTTCATTTTCTTTTGAATTACGGCACTAAATTAAGATAAAAGTAATTGCATTCTATCTTTTCAAAAAATGCTTTAACATAAAATAGAAAAACCGTAGCGTTTTAATTTCTACGGTTTCATTTTTTTAGTTTTTAAACAAACTATTTATGTCCAAATTGACCAATAATCAACTGTGCTAATTCTTCGCCAATCCGATCTTGAGCTTCGCCAGTTGCTGCTCCAATATGAGGTGTACAAGCTATTTTCGAATGTGCCAATAACTCTTTTCTTGGATTAGGTTCATTTTCAAAAACATCCAATGCAATTCCTGCAACAATACCACTATCCAAAGCTTCAATTAAATCTGTTTCATCAATTACTCCTCCACGAGCAGCATTTGCAATTCGAACACCTTTCTTCATTAAGGCAAATTCAGAAGCAGTAATTACAGCGCTTCCATCAGCTTGTTTTGGAACATGAAGTGAAATGTAATCTAATTGACCTAGTACACTTTTTAAATCTGTTATGGTTTTGATAGAAATACTCACATCATTTCCACCAACTGGAACTTTGATCTCTGCTGTATATTCATTTTGGTCAACTGCAATAACATTCATTCCGACACCTAGAGCGTATGAGGCTAAACTTTGTCCGATTCGACCAAAACCTACAATACCGATTGTTTTTCCTCTCAATTCAACTCCTTTAGCATAGTTTTTCTTCAAAGTTGAAAAATCGCCAGTTTCCATGTTTTTATATGAATCATGTAAAAAACGAGATAGAGAAAATAGATGACCCATTACTAATTCTGCAACGGATTGAGAAGACGATGCTGGCGTGTTGATAACTGTTAAGCCTTTTTCACGTGCATAAGCAACATCAATATTATCCATTCCTACTCCTCCTCTACCGATTAATTTTAGGTTTGGACAAGCATCAATTACTTCTTTGCGTACTGTAGTCGCACTGCGAACCAATATCATTTCGATACCATGTTCATTTACAGCATTTGCTAATTCTTCTTGTGTTACTTTTTCTGTTATGACTGCATAACCTGCAGCTTCTAGTAATTTTTTTCCTACTGCGGAAATTCCGTCGTTTGCTAGTATTTTCATTTTTTTATAGGATATTAGGAGTGAATGATTTTATGAGAAATGAGGGAATGAAAATTAATCTTTAATTCGCAATTTTCAATCAGCAATCAGCAATTCTACATTTTACATTCTACATTTTCAATTCTTTATATTATTTCCCAAACGCTTTCATTACATCCACTAAAACTTGAACGCTTTCAATTGGCAATGCATTATACATCGAAGCTCTATAACCGCCAGTTGAGCGATGTCCAGGTAGACCAACGATTCCAGCGCCTTTCCAAAGTGCATCAAATTCAGCAGCGCGACTTTCGTCAGCAAGTGTGAAAGTAACGTTCATTTTTGAACGATCTTCTTTTGCTACCGTTCCAATAAAAGCTGGGTTTGCATCAATTTCATTGTAAAGTAATTCCGCTTTTGTATTGTTTCTAGCTTCCATTGCTTTAACTCCGCCATTTGCAATCAAATTTCTTAAATTCAACATCGCAACATAAACAGAAAATACGGGTGGAGTATTCAGCATTGATTCTTTTTCAACTTGTTGTTTCAAATCCAAATAAGTTGGCATGAAAGGCGAAGTTGATTTTCCAAGAATTGAATCCTTAACGATAAATAAGGTTGCACCTGCTGGACCTAAATTTTTCTGAGCACCTGCATAAATGATATCAAAGTCTGCAACATTAATTTCTTTAGAAAAAATATCAGAAGACATATCACAAACTAAAGGCAGATCTGTTTTTGGAAATTCATGAAACTGAGTTCCGTAAATTGTATTATTAGATGTAAAGTGAATATAATCTACATCTGTTGGAATCGTGTAATCCTTGGGGATATAAGAAAACTTTTTATCTTCTGAAGAAGCAAATACATTCACGTCAACCCCAACTTTTTTTGCTTCTTTAATAGCACCAGAAGCCCAAGTTCCTGTATTGATGTAACCCGCTTTTTTAGAATCACGCATCATATTTAAAGCTACAATTGTGAAACCCAAAGTTGCTCCACCTTGTAAAAATGCAACTGAATAACCCTCAGGAACATTCAATGCTTTTTTTACTAAATCTATAGCTTCGTCCATTACTGCCACGAAATCTTTGTGACGATGAGAAACTTCTAAAATAGACAAACCATTAAAATCTAAAACGGCTGCCGCAGCTTGTTGGAAAACTTCTTGAGGAAGAATACAAGGACCTGCTCCAAAATTGTGTTTCATACTATTTGTTGTTTTTCTTTGATTGAATGATTATTGTAAAATAAAAAAGCCACCAAAGGCAGCTTTCAATTTTTTACTTTGCAGTTTCTTTTTTCGTCGTTTTTTTCGCTGGTGCTTTTTCAACTTTTTCGACTGCAGCCACTACTTTTTCCGATGATCTTTTACGCGTATTTCCGTAAGAACCCATCGTTCTTTTTCCTTTAGCTGTTTTTTTATCTCCTCTTCCCATGTTTTTTTTGTTTAGTTGGTGATTACTTCCTACAAAGTTAAAATTCTTTTTGTAATATTCAAACACTATCTAACAATCAAAAAGGAAACACTTAAGCTCAGAAAATTCTATAAATTTAATTAACTGTGTCAAATCAACTTTTAATGTAGAATGAAAAAGGATTTTCAATTTTCAATTCTCCATTTTCAATTTTTAATTCGTATTCCTTTCTCCTCAATCGTAATTTTCTGTTGCTTATATAATTTACCAACGGCCTGTTTGAAGAGTTTTTTGCTCATT
>JBILQY010000214.1:0-5069 GCA_044372955.1 Crocinitomicaceae bacterium
TCTATTAGCATAACCAAAGAAATCAGTTACTGGTGCACAGTTTCCTCCATTTTGCATATCAGCAACTAAACTTTCTTGAACACCGTTAACTATAATTAAATATTCCATATCTGTTGTTGGCATTGGATTTAAAGTGAATGTCCAAGTACCATCGTTGTTATTTACAGCAAAAGGTCCAGCAGTTGGGTCCCAGCTCCAGAAAGGTCCAGTCATTCTTACCTCGTTTGCTGCAATTGAACAAACATCAACTGTAATTTGAAGACCTGAAGCAGGTAATGCATACATTTTTAAATCATCGAAATAGTATGTTTTCTCACCAGCTGTAGCACCGTTAACGCCATAATTAAAGAACACGGTTGGTTTGTCATATGTGTAAGCCAAATTGATAGCTGCAGTTCCAGCACCTTGATTTGCAAAATCGAAAGTTAACGTTTCCCATTGACCAGCAACAGTTGTCACAGCATCTGTTTCAACAGTATGAGTATTGTTTCCATGTTCTTCAACTTTCAAACGAACTGTGATTCCTGCGTCTGGGGACCATACTTTCAAGGTCATTTTTTGATTTGAAGCTGTAAATGGAATTGGATTTGCCAAACCTAATTCAGCAGCAGCAGTAATTGTTGTTCCTGCCCAAGGTTGAGCCGTTGTAGATTTAATTACTTTAACAACTGTATTATTTGCGTTTGTTGGATCTACTTCAATAGTAGACGCTTGAGCACCTTCGAATCCGATTACACCGTAATCAGTTGTTGTACCTTCAAATGTTACAGGTAAATTCATTTGTGCCAAAGTAACTACACCACAAGCCGCACATTTATCCCAACAGTAAGTATATGTTGTATTTGTTGCCGGGATAACTAATGTTCGGTTAATATTTCCTCCTCCGTCATTTATTCCACAGCCATTTATTGCAATTAGAGAAGAACCTCCTCCTTCGTTTGTTCCCCAATCACCATTTACAAATTTGTAAAGTTGTGTTGTTCCAATAGCAGAGGCAGGATATGTTACTGCGATAGACCATAAACCATTTCCTAAATCTGTCATTGCACAAGCTGCATTTGCAGGAGACCAATCAGGCAAAGAAGCCCCAACTGTTGTGAAGTTACCACCAACGCGAATTCCATCTACATTTAAGGTAGCACCACCTGCAAGATATTCAGTTACATCCACTTGATAAGTAACAGTTACAGGAGCAGGAGGTGCAGATACGAACTCTAAATCATCGAAATAATAAGTTTTAACACCTGCTGTTGCGCCATTAACACCATAATTAAAGAATACAGTTGGTTTGTCATAAGTATAGGCTAAATTAATAGCAGCTGTACCTGCACCTTGATTTGCAAAGTTAAAAGTTAGCGTTTCCCACTGACCAGCAACTGTTGTAACTGCGTCTGTTTCTACAGTATGGGTATTATTAGCATGATCTTCGACTTTTAAACGAACTGTGATTCCAGCATCTGGAGACCAAACTCTCAATTTCATTGATTTATTTGTTGCAGAAAATGGGATTGGAGTTGCTAAACCTAATTCAGCAGCAGCAGTAATTGTTGTTCCAGCCCAAGGTTGAGCAGATGCAGATTTGATCACTTTAACAACCGTATTAGCTGCGTTCGTTGGATCAACTTCAATTGTTGAAGCTTGAGCTCCTTCGAATCCGATTACACCGTACTCGATTGTTGAACCTTCAAAAGTTACAGGTAGGTCCATTTGTGTTAAAGTTGAACCTCCACAAGTACCACATTGACCATAAGTGTTTGTGATTGTTAATGGATCAGTTATTAACCATCTTCTGTTTGCATAATTTGCATAATCAGTTACTGGGGCACAAGTTCCACCGTTAACCATAGCTTGAATTAAATTCTCTTGAACGCCATCTACAATCAAAAGATATTCCATATCTGCTGTTGGCGCAGGATTGAAGGTAAAAGTCCAAGTTCCATCACCATTGCTAATCGCAACTGGTCCTCCTGTTGGATTCCATCCCCAAAAAGGTCCTGTCATTCTTACTTCAGTTGCTGGTGTACAAACTGAAGTTGTAATCGTCAATACTTGTGAAAAAGCATTAATGACTGAAAACAACGTCAGAAAAAGGGCTAAAAATGCTCCTTTTGTGAAAAAAAAATTTTGTTTCATAGTGTTTTGATTTATAATTTGATGCTAAATTAAAATAAATTATTGTAAAATATACAATAAGTAGAAAAAACATAATTTTTTACTTATTTAAATTGTTAAACAACTGAATATTAAGATTGTTTTAATTTTTAGTACATCAATTCAAAAAAGTCAATTGACTTCTTAGTGCACTTGAAATAATTAGAGTTGCTATGGTTAAAGCTATTAATAGGTCAATTACCAAGATTACATTTTAAATTGATAATCCTTTTTAGCAACTTGATTCGAGTATTCTTTTTTGTTAAAAGAAAATAATTTCGCTGGACGATGCTTTACATTTTGTTGTTTTTCATCGTGCGCAATCATTGGGACATACTTAATTTTCTTTCTGAAATTTGCTTTATCCATTTCCGTTTCAAGCGCAAATTCATATAATTGTTGCATTTCATTCAAAGTAAATCGCTCAGGTAATAAATCAAAGCAAACTGGTTCGTTAAGTAGCTTTTGTTTTAATAACGCATAGGTTTCGGAAAGTATAAAGTTATGGTCAAAAGCTAATTCTGGTATTTCATCCATTGCCGTCCATTTTATATCTTCAGCCCAAGATGAAGCTTTAATTTCAAAGTCTTCAATACGAATCAATGCAAAATAAGCAATGGTAATTACACGACCTTGAGGGTGACGATTTGGTTTACCAAAAGATTGCGATTGGTGCATTTGAATGTGTGACAAACCTGTCAATTCCAACAAAATTCTTTCGGCTGCTTGTGGTAAATCCTCTGTAGGATAAACTAAATCACCTGGTACAGCCCAAAAATTTTCATAAGGCTCAATTGCGCGTTTAATCAATAAAGCTTTTATTTTACCTTCTGAATAGCCAAAAATGATACAATCAACCGAAAATGCGGAAGTAAAAAAGTCGGAGAAATTAATAAGATACATACCTTAAGTAGTCGTTATTTACAATACGTAAAATTAATGGCTATTTTGTTTCGTTGAAGAAAAATTATTGACTCCTTGTTTTTTTAATTCACTACTTACTCTCCAAGCGAAGAACGCAAGATATGCAAAGCAAACAACTCCAACAAAGTAAGAATATTGAATTCCTAAAACTGATTCAGACGCCAATGCCCCTTGAACTGTTGAAATAAATCCTCCTCCCATAATCATCATAATTAATAAACTGGAAGCTGTATTCGTTTTATCGCCCAGTCCTGCGATACCAAGGGTAAAAATACAAGGCCAAAGTGTGCTACAAAATAATCCTACAGAAATAAAAGCAAAAACACTTGTCATTCCAGAAGCAAAAATCCCAATCAATAAAGCAATAATTCCTAAAGTGGAATAAATTAAAATTTGTTTTACTGGATTCCCATCGCTCAATTTGTCAGCTGCAATTAAAATTAAGACAATTCCCAAATACGGATAAAAAGACTCTAATTTATTGCCAGCTAAGTAATTTACAAGAAGAAAAATACCAAAAGCGACAAATGGTAAAACAACTCCCAAAAGTGTTTTCATACTTTTCGAAAGATTAAAAGCTCCTGCAGCAGATGTCCAACGACCAATCATTAAACTTGCCCAAAACAAAGAAACATAGGGTGCAACTGCATTTTCAGCTGTTCCCAATTTTTGGTTCATAAATTCAGGTAAATTACTTGCTGTTGAAACTTCTACACCAACATATAAGAAAATAGCAATCATTCCGAGGATAACTTGTGGGTATTTTAAAGTTGCAAGAATATTACCACCTCCATTATCTGATAAACTATTCTCATCTCCCAATCTATCTGGAACCGAAGAGAATTTAAAAATTATCGCAGCAACAAGAAACGCTGCACCTAATATTAAATAAGGTGTTTGAACCGCTTCTAAATTTAAATCTGTTGTACCTGAAACCCCACCAAAAATGGCAAAAGACACAATTACGGGACCTATTGTTGTGCCAACGTTATTAATCCCACCAGCTAAACTCAAACGAATATTTCCTTTTTCAGGATCCCCCATTTGAATTGCCAAAGGATTGGCTGCAATTTGTTGAAGCGAAAAACCTAAGCCAACTGTGAACAAACCCGAAATTAATAAAATGAACGACGCATTATTGGATGCCGGGATAAACAATAAAGTTCCTGCCGCTGAAATAACTAAACCTAAAGCTAAACCATTTCTGTAACCGATGAGGTTAAGAATATCCTTTTTAAGAATGGATGAAATTGCAAAATATAGCAAAGACCCAACGGTGTAAGCTACGTAAAAAGCAAATGAAATCAATTGCGACTGTAATTGAGAAAGGTCAAGTGCTTTCTTGAAAACAGGGATTAAAATATCATTACTTGCAGCAACGAATCCCCAGAAAAAAAAGATAGAAATGAGCGTGGCAAATGCGCCAATATTTGTTTTTTTCACAGCTTAAGATTAAAATTATTGTCCAAATTACAATAATTAAAAAATCTAGCTCACTTTAGGAAGAATATTTTTTTTGAAAAACTAAGCAAATCCTCTAATCGAAAATGATCAAAACTTAATTACAATCCTTGGAATTCAATTCAAGAAAGAAGAAAAAATCTAGAAAATTTAGCCTACTGGATAGAAAAAATTGAAAAGAAAAGTGATGATTAAAGCCAAAGACCAACCACAATAAACTTCAATTGGACGGTGTTTGTTAAGGTATAAACGCGATGAAATCGTTAAACCAGATGCAGCAACCGCAGCAATCAATAACCAAAATGGAAAAAGGTTATGTTCTAAAATAAACGCGATGAAATAACCAACCAAAATTCCAGTTCCGCCCGCGTGCATCGAAATTTTTATCCAACGATTGATAAACATAAAACTTGCTGTCACAATTGCACCGGAAAGGGGTAAAGCATAGAAATATTTTGGCAAAACGTTATTGGGAGCCTTGTAAATAAATAATCCAAACAACACAATACAATAAGCAAACATAACTAGCAGTG
>JBILQY010000330.1:0-3578 GCA_044372955.1 Crocinitomicaceae bacterium
TCCCTTTGATTTTCCATATCTATGGTTGAAATTATATTCTTTTTGTGCAAAGCAACAAAAGATAAACCTGGTAAAAGTGCACTGAAAATAGTAAAAATGGTAAACAATTGCCATTTCAATTCATGAGGTAAATCGAACATTCCCAGCTCATTTAGAACCTTTTGTTGCGATTGTAAAAATAAGGTGAAATACAATCCATAAACAGGCATTAACAAGGGTAAGAAAACCCATGAAAAGAAATGTGCAAAAATCGCTCTCATTTTAGTTCTTTTCGCATACGTGCAACAGGAATATTTAATTGTTCTCGGTATTTTGCAACCGTTCTACGAGCAATATTGTAGCCTCTTTCGTTCAATAAATCCATTAATTTTTCATCGGTTAATGGATTCCGTTTCTCTTCTGCTTCAATAGCTTCGGATAGAATTTTCTTCACTTCGCGTGTTGAAACCTCTTCTCCACTATCGGTTGAAAGTGATTCAGAAAAGAAATATTTTAATGGAAAAATTCCAAAATTAGTTTGTACATATTTGCTATTTGCTACACGTGAAATGGTTGAAATATCCAACTCAACGATGTCAGCAATATCTTTCAAAATCATGGGACGTAATTTGGTTTCGTCACCTGTTAAGAAATAAGCATGTTGATAATTCATAATCGCACTCATGGTTAACAAAAGCGTTTGTTGGCGCTGTTTAATCGCATCAATAAACCATTTTGCACTATCCAATTTTTGGCGCACAAAAGTCAAAGCATCTTTATCTGATTTGGAAGCTTTTGCTCCTTCAGCGTAAGAACGCAACATCACTTCGTATTCTTTACTAACTTTCAATTCAGGAGCGTTTCTACCGTTTATTGATAATTCCAATCTTCCTTCATTTTCAAACAACATGAAATCGGGAATAATTTGTTGGTAATTCTTTGCCGACTCGCGCATTGAACCACCTGGTTTCGGATTTAAGCGAAGAATTTCATCAATAGCTTCTTTCAAATCTTCATCTTCAATCTCTAATTTCTTAGCGATTTTATCGTAATGTTTTTTGGTAAATTCATCGAAGAAGTCCTCCAAAATTTTCTTGGCTGTGTAGCGAACGATATCGCCGTCTTGTTTTCTTTTGATTTGAAGCAACAAACATTCTTGAAGATTACGAGCGCCAACACCTGCTGGGTCTAATTCTTGAATTAAACTCAAAATAACTGCAACTTCCTCCTCATTTGCTTCAACGTTCATTGAAAATGCCAAATCGTCCACAATTGCTTCTAAATCGCGATTCAAATAACCAGATTCATCTAAGTTCCCAATTAAAATGTCGGCGATTAAAAACTGTTTATCGTCTAAGTCTAAAAGGTGTAATTGTTCGGTTAATTTCTCTTGAAAGGACTGCTCTCCTGAAAGTGGAATTACGCGTTCTTCATCGTCTTTAGACGAATTATTAGCTTGTGTTTTATAGTCAGAAGAATCGTCGTCTAAATAGTCTGATAAATCAAAATCATCGTCGTTATCGGAATCATCATCAAATTCATCGTCAGTATTGTCGAAATCGTCTTCTTCTTTGTCCTCACCTTCTTCTAAGGCAGGATTTTCCTCAATTTCTTGTTTGATGCGTTGATCTAATTCCATGGTTGGAACTTGCAACAATTTCATCAACTGTATTTGTTGAGGCGATAAACGCTGTTCGAGACGTTGTGCTAATTGCTGTTTGAGTGCCATAGTAACTTGCTATTTCCCAAAGTTACATTTAATTGATTATTTTCTGCTTTATGACTTGGTAAATTTCAAAAGTTGTTTTGTCATAAACGTAAATCAAAACGTGCATATTCTCAGGGCTGTAAACTCCATCTAATTGATTTGGAACTACAAAACTGTAATTAATGTAGTATTTACCATTGATTAAATCACTTGCTTGCAGTGTTCTTCCAAAAGCTTGATTATTCAAATTTCCTCGGTGAATATCTCGATGAATGTAACTTTCGTTGTGCGAGTTATCACTCATTTTTTGATCACCTACTAAAGAATCTTCAAGGATATAAGTTACAATTGCAAGGTCATTTGTGATTGAACTATTTAATTTTTCAATTTCAACATGTAGAAATGCACCTTTTGTTTCTTCGAAATAATTCAATTTAGATTGGATATTTACGTTCAAAACATTTTCAGAAATCTGTGTGCTCACCATAGAAGACCAAGAGCCAGGTCCTTGAAAAATTGAGCCATTTTTAACGCGATTTACAGTTCCACGAGGATTACCTGGAAAACCATCATCATTAAGTCCGAAATAAAGTCCAAGTTCTATTCCTTGAGCATTGGTAAAATCAATTGGGTATTCTGGTAAAGAAACTGTTTGGAAATCTCCTTTTCCGTCTGGTCCAGCATGAATCGAAGCTGTAAAAACGCGAGTTGGATTATTCTCATGAAGCAAATGTGCTAAATCTGCTGCTGCGGGACAAAACACACATTTATGACCTGTAAAATCCTCGATGATTATATTTCTGTTGTTATTGGTGTTCGGTAAAAAATCAGGCCATTCATTTGCTACATAATCGCTCCAATTTCCAGGATAAAGCGTAGTATCCAAGTCTAAAACTTCAACTTTTGGATAAGGGTTTGAAACTCTGTCGCAACTGGAAAAAATAAGAGCAGAAAGAATTAAGCAACTAAAAATTATATTTTTCATAATTAGAAACTTTGAGTGAAACTTAAGGTTAAACCGTTGTTTGCGGGCACAAATCGACAAACTCCTCCAACACAAAATAAACCAGCTCTTTGTCTCCCGTAGGAAACAGTAAATCGTGTTGCCTCACGAATATATCCGCAAGTAATTATAGGATAATGTACTCTTTTTTCTGTGTCAGGATTACCAAAATTATATTGGTTCATAAAGCTGAAAAAGTAGTTAGGAGAAATTGTGTATTCCAACAAAACCGTTGCCCAATCTCCTTTGTCATTGATGCTTCCATCTGCTTTTTTACGTAAGAATAGACCTTGTAATTCTGCACGAATTGAATTTTTTGAATTGATTTTATACGCAGCCTCTAGTACGCCAATGTGCGATGAAATTATACCTGCTGCATCGTTAGATATTTTTGCAACATCGTTATTAATATTGATATTGAAGTAACTCAAAATAAAACTAAATTGTTTATTTAACTTTTTAGTTACGTTAAAATTGATGTCTCTCCAATACAAGCTATCACTTTTATCAAAAGGAACAGTTCTATAATTGACGCGATTTGTGTTTCCAGCGAAACCAGTAGTATGGCGAATAGGTTCAAAAGTTGTTGAAACATTTCCACTTAACGTTAGTCCTGTTTTTCCTCCTAATTTGGATCCTTTTTTAAAGGTATAAAGCACATCTAATTGATAAGCGACTTCCCCAAGAGGTTGAGTTGCATAAGGATACAAGGTAGAAACCAAATTGTAAGTATGTGTTTTATTTAAAGAAGGTAAATAGTTAATGAAAACATCTTGTAAATCTTTTGTTCTATCTGAGCGGAAACTCATGTTGTCTACGGATTTTCCTGAAAAAAGTATTCCTAAGCCTTTCTGAACGTATGTGAAATTAAAAACACATGCATGACCC
>JBILQY010000088.1:0-8574 GCA_044372955.1 Crocinitomicaceae bacterium
CTCAAAATTAATACCTCAAAATTTCAATTTTAATACATAAAAGTTTTTGTTTTTATTGAGAAATTCAATTAAAACATTGATTAAGGAGTAATCTGAAAATCCATTAATAGAGTAAGAGAATTCAAAAAATAAAATTATGAAAAAATTAATTTTTACTTTCTCATTTTTAAGTGCTTTAAATCCCATATTTTCTCAAACCCTTGGCAATGGAGTAACAGACATTGAAGGAAATACGTATCCTACTGTTATTATCGGAGATCAAGAATGGATGGCAGAAAATTTAAGAGTTGGGAAATATAATAATGGCGATTTAATTCAAAATGTAGTTTCTAACACTAATAATGCATGGAATTCAGCTGGAGCTAATTTTGGAGCTTGGTGTACGTTTCCAAATGTAACTAACTATGAAACTTTATATGGAAAATTATACAATTGGCTTGCAGTCGTTGATTCTAGAAAACTTTGTCCATCTGGTTGGAGAGCACCAAGCGATTCTGATTTTGCAGACTTAGTTAATTATTTAGACCCAACTTCAAATTCTACTGTTCAGAATGGAATAGAAAGTACAATTGCAGGAGGAAAATTAAAAGCAACGGGAACTTTATATTGGCTCAGTCCCAACACAGGTGCGACAAATTCAACTGGATTTTCAGCTCGAGGAGCAGGAGTAAGAGGTGGTCCTAGTGCAGATTATTATTATTTAAAAACAGGTTCTGAGTGGTGGACAACTAGCTCACAAAGCACTTATAATGTAATAGCTCGTTCGGTTGAATACTTGAATGCAAACATAAGTAGGAATGTTTGGCCTCAAGAAACTGGTTTATCAGTAAGGTGTATGCGTGATTATTGTTTAACTTCAACACCAACAGGAACTTCAACTCAAACCTTTTGTGGAGGTTCAACAATTGCTAATCTATCAGCAACTGGAACAGCAATCAAATGGTATTCTAGCTCAAATGGAGGAAGTCAATTATCAAATACAACTCCCTTGGTAAATGGATCAACCTACTACGCAACCCAAACCGTCAATGGATGTGAAAGTCAAATTCGTTTTCCTGTTTTAGTCTCAATTATTAATACATCACAACCAACAGGAACTTCATCACAAACGTTCTGTAATTCTGCAACTGTAAACAACTTATCCGCAACTGGCACAAGTATTCAATGGTACAATGCTGCTACTGGTGGAACTGCTCTTGCGACTAATACGTCAGTGTTTAATGGACAGACTTATTATGCTACACAAACAGAGAATAATTGCGAAAGTCAACAAAGATTAGCTGTTTCTGTAACTATCAATAGTCCAGCTGCACCAACTGGTTTAGCAACCCAAAATTTCTGTAATTCCGCTACAGTAGGAGATTTGTCTGCAACAGGAGCAAACATTCAATGGTTCTACACATCAACTGGCGGAACTCCATTGGCAACATCAACAGTATTAGGTAATGGAAATTATTTTGCCTCTCAAACTATCAACAATTGCGAAAGTGCGAATAGATTAATAGTTACTGTATCTGTTTTCTCAAACCCGAATACGAGTGTAATTTTAAACGGAAACACACTCACAGCATCTCAACAAGGCGAAACTTACCAATGGTTAAATTGTGATAATAATTTGAGTCCAATATCAGGAGAAAATCAAATGTATTATACTCCTTTAGTTTCTGGAAATTATGCGGTTCTTGTTACAATAAATGGATGTACTAATACATCTAACTGTACTTATGTTCAAGTTTCAACAGGTTCAATTGATGAAAACGAAGATTCATTTATCATAAACCTTTATCCAAATCCAAATAGTGGAACATTTACTTTTGAGACTAAACTAACGGGGAAATATTTGGTGATGAATAATTTAGGACAGATAATCGCTGAGTTTATGGTTGAATATCCTTCTCAAAAAGAGGTAAATTTAGATAAACCTTCAAAAGGGGTTTACTACATAAAACACACTGAAAATCAAGCTCGTCCAACGAAATTGATTATTCACTAAAAAGTTCAATTTCAACTATTCAAGGGTTGGGTCTGTACAATGGCTCAACCCTTTTTGTTTTTATTTCTTGTGTGTATCATTTCAAATCTTTTTAAAAGCAGACAAAAAGCTCCGTCGAATGAAAATAGTTCGGATACAGATGCAGAATGGGACGAGCTTCGGATAAACAATTTGTTGGAAGTTGCACATGAAATATCGTTTAATCATTCGAATGTTGAAAGTATTTGTAGCTCATTAGACAATTTATTGACAGCTGCTAGAAAGGCGAATAAATATGCGCAAAGTAATAAGCTTTCATCTGATATATTCCAAACTAAAATAAACGCTGGTATTATGCGTCTTCGCAGATTAAGCGAGAAAGAATTAGCTGATTTTTATCAACTTGAACTCCAAAAAGTCAAACGTTCAACCCTTTGGAAAAAAGCAACACCTTTTGTGTTTATTTTAGTATTGTTAATTTTTGTTTTGGGGTTAGGGAAGTATATAGAAACTTTACCAAAACAACGCAATCCAATTGAAGAATACTTTAATTCAAAATAGATTTTCGATTTATACAAACAAAATAAACCTCCAATCTTTCGACCCTTTTTTCTATTTGTTTGATAAAGGATTAGTTAAGTGATCTACAAAAAATCAATATTGAACTTTAATTTGGTTGATTTGTTTTAAACTTGATTCTTTTTCCTTTTTAAAATCTATCGTAAAAGATAGGTTTAAAGACTAATCTCAAATGATAAAGCGCGTAACTCTTCTAATTTTGTAATCATTGGGTTGATGAAGTGTAGTTTATTCTCAACAGCTTCAAAATAAGAGCGTATTACAGGTTCTTGATTTTCGATTACAAGTACATTTAAGCGATTGAAAAAATCGATATTCAATTCTTGACCTAAACCTTTTACAAATCGAACGGAGCTGTCAATAGAACATCCCGAAGCGTTTTCTACATCTTCGTTCACAGCTAAAATTAAATACTGACTAAACAATAGTGTTCCATCGCATTGCAATTTTTTATTGTGCGCAGCCCACGTATCTAAAAACGGTTTGAGTTTTTCATTTAAAAAATGAGCTTCTGTTCCATCGAGTTTCCGATCGGCAAGATATAACCAAACACGACTGTGACCAGGAAGATTTGGGAATAATTGGTTAAAGTTCGGCAGCATTCGCAATTAATTCAGCAACATCCAACACCTTAATTTCATCTTCCTTATTGAAGTTTTTCACACCATCAGTCATCATTGTATTACAAAAAGGACAACCTGTTGCAATAATTCCTGCGCTGGTTTCTAAAGCATCTTCTGTTCGTTCAACATTGATTTCTTTATTTCCTTTTTCTGCTTCTTTAAACATTTGCGCACCACCAGCACCGCAACAAAGACCATTTGTTTTGCAACGTTTCATTTCTACTAACTCAGCATCTAATTTTTCAATTAAACTTCTTGGAGCTTCATAAACATCGTTTGCGCGACCTAAATAACAAGGATCGTGGAAAGTGATTTTTTTACCTTTATACGTTTGACTTCCTTCTAAAGCTAATTTACCTGTATTGATTAAATCTTGAATCAATTGTGTGTGATGAATAACTTCATAAGTACCACCCAATTCAGGATATTCATTTTTCAAGGTGTTGAAGCAATGCGGACAAGCCGTCACGATTTTTTTTACTTCGTAACCGTTCAAAACTTGAATATTCATCATTGCTTGCATCTGAAATGTAAACTCATTTCCAGCGCGTTTTGCAGGATCACCTGTGCAGCTTTCCTCTGTTCCAAGAACCGCAAATTTCACGTTGCAATGATTCAATATTTTCACCAATGCCTTAGTGATTTTTTTTGCTCTATCATCAAAACTTCCAGCGCAACCCACCCAGAATAATACATCTGCTGTTTCGCCTTTAGCTAGCATTTCTGCCATTGTAGGTACATTTAAACTCATAGCTTAGTCTTCTTTAGCCCAATTTAATCGGTCACTTGGTGAAAATTGCCAAGGTGCACCATTATTCTCAATGTTTGTCAACATGCCTGTCAATTCTGATGGCATCTTCGATTCTTCCATCACCAAATAGCGACGTAAATCTATAATTATCGAAAGTGGATCGATGTTTACAGGACATTCTTGAACACAAGCGTTGCAACTTGTACATGCCCAAACTTCTTCTTCTGTAATATACGAGAATAAGCTTTTACCATCGTCGTAATCTTTTCCGTGCTGACGCAAATTATCGCCCACTTCCATCAAACGATCGCGCGTATCCATCATGATTTTTCGTGGAGAAAGCAATTTACCTGTTTGATTTGCTGGACACGATGAAGTACATCTACCACATTCTGTACAAGTGTAAGCATCTAGTAAATTCTTCCAAGTTAAATCTTGTACGTCTTTTGCTCCAAAGCGTTGAGGTGTTGCATTTGGATCGGCTGGAGCTGCAAATGGATCTGCACTTGGATCCAACATTAATTTCACTTCATTGGTAACAGCTTCCATGTTGGTGAATTTCCCTTTATTTTCCAAGTTGGAGAAATAAGTATTTGGAAAAGCCAATACAATATGGAAATGTTTAGAATAAGGAAGGTAATTTAAAAATGCAAAAACCATAGCTATATGTCCCCACCAACCGATACGCTCTATTAATTCTAACTCAGAAGTTGGATAACCATCTTTGAATAAAGGCATCAATAAATCGGCAAAGAAAGAAGAAAGTAAAAACCCAAAGGAGCCACTTTCATGTATTGCATGTGAACCACCGATGCGGTATAAAATCTCATCTGAAGTGTTCATTGTGAAAATACAAGAAACCAAAACGATTTCCATTATTAGAATCAAGTTTGCATCTTTCGTTGGCCAACCTGCTAATTCTTTCATTGTAAAGCGCGGTAATTTCAATAAATTTCTTCGTGCCAAGAATGCAATAGTTGCGATTAACGCTAATAAAGAAAGCACTTCAATAAAACTAATCATGAAGGTGTAAAAACCACCTAAAGAAGTAAAGAATAGACGGTGATTCCCTGTAAGTCCATCTGCGATTATTTCGATTAACTCAATTTGAGTAATAATAAAAGCAACGTACAAAGCTAAATGCAACAAAGCTGGAATTGGACGAGAAAACATTTTCTTTTGTCCAAAAGCAACAAGGAACATGGTTTTCCAGCGCTCGCCAGCGTTATCTTTTCGCTCAATGTCTCTTCCTAGAAGGATATTGTTGCGAACTTTCCAAATGTTGTAACCAAAAAAGCCGAAGCCTACAACTGATATTACAGCGAAGATGATAATTTGAATCATAGTTTTATCTTATTCTGGAATTGAATCCAATAATTTTCTGAATTTCTTTTCTTCTTGCGTCGTCATCGGAACGCCTTTCGTTTTTGCTCCAAAAACGGAGAAATGAATGTAGCGTTCTGGATGCAATTGCAAATCATTAACAAGATTTTGTAGCTCATTGTTCGTTTCAACTAATTCAGTATAAAGTTTTTCATCTTTCAATAATTTCCCCATTGTTCCAGTTCCGTTTTCTACATCAGCTAAAACTAAGTTCAATTTCTTGATGGTTGTTTGAGCGTCTAAGACCACACTTTTAAAATCAGCAGTTACTAAATCATCAGAGATTTTCTTTGTGTTACCAATGATTGCGGTAACTTGATCGTTACTTTTCTTTAAATTTCCAGTGATGTTTTCAACGTTTGCCATTATTCTAGCGAAAAGAATCTTTTCTTCTCCAACGAAAGATTCGATTTCTTCGGCAACGTTCCCTAATTTTTCAATTGTGATTTTTACTTGGCGTAAACTTCCTTCAATTTCGGAGGTTGCTGTGGTGTCCCAAAATGCACCAAGTGAAACAACCATTTTGTCAATTGAACTCATCATTGCTTGTAAACGCTGCGAAATCGGGTCGGCGTATTGTTTTACTTGCGACATCATGTCAACTGACAATTTACCGGGAAGAACAGCTCCAGCCTTGTAATAGCCTTTGTTGATATTCAACGGTATTTGAATAATTATCGCTTTTGTCAATACGTCCAATGAACCAATTTCAATGACCGTTCCTTTTGGTAATTTGATGTTTTTGTCTTGAATACTAAAAACAATTTTCACCCTTCTATTTGGTGGGTTGGTAGGAATATTTTTGATGGACATTACCTTTCCAACAACAACTCCATTAAGGGTAACATTACTCGAAACCATTATATTTCCGGAGTTAGGAAAGTAAGCAATGTATTTTTCATCGCCACCAAAAAAACTATTCCCTTTCAGAAAATTGACTCCAGCTACCAGGATTACGATTGCAATAACAGCAATCACGCCTACTTTTATTTCTTTTGCGAATTTCAAGCTATTTTTTTTCTGCTAATTTAATAGCTTTTTCAATACTAATTCGTTCGCCATTAAAGAAAGCTACAACAAAAGCGTTTTGAAAACCATTTTCAATTAACTCATTTTTGTGGTTTTTGGCTGCTTGAAGGTCATTTTGAAAGATCCCAGTACAGTATTTGTAAAGATTATCTTGTTGATATTCAAACATTTCAATTCCTTTAAAGCGAGAGGAAGTTAGAGAAGTACGCTTTTCTGATGTATGTATTTGAACGCGAAAAATTAATCCTGTGCTGTCTTTTGTCACTGCTTGATTTACTTCATTTACAGTAGGAGTGTTCGTATTTGTTACGGGTGGATTGCTTTCGGGCGTTGAGTTAGTGGAAGTTTCTTTAACCACGGTTTTACCCTCCATCTGGTTTTTATAATTCTCAAAAGCTTTAAACATCGAATTGGCCATTTGATCTTGACCGTCTTTTACACCTAAAAATTTCTCTTCCGTTGGATTAGTTAAAAAGCCGGTCTCAATTAAAACACTTGGCATTGTTGTTTTGTATAAAACCAAAAAACCTGCTTGTTTTACACCACGGTCATAGCGACCAATTTTTTTAAACTCACGCTGTAAATTTTCAGCAAATATGATTGAATGATTCAAGTAAACTGCACCTTGTAATTGCTTGGCAATAATAGCGTCTGGTGACATATCAAAATCCTTGTACTTTGCACCTTTATCATCTTCTAAAGCAATAATCGAGTTTTCGCGTTCCATTACTTTTTGCTGTGCTTCAGTTCTGTGTAAACCTAAAACATACGTTTCCGTCCCAAAAGCGGCGGCACTTCCAGCGTTGGCATGAATACAAATAAATAAATCTGCTTTGTTGCGGTTCGCGATGTTTGCTCGTTCAATTAACTCTACAAAAACATCTTTATCTCGTGTGTAAACAACTTTTACTTCAGGATATTTAGCTTTAATTAAAGCACCAAGTTTAAGTGCTATTTCTAAACACACCACCTTCTCAAAGGCAAAATTTCCGTGACAGCCAGGGTCTTTACCTCCATGACCTGCATCAATAACAACCGTTTTGATTAATTGCTTTTCTGCTTTACCACTTTGAGAAAATCCGTTTGTTGTAAAGACACAAAAAAATACCAATAAGAGCTGAGCAAATAATTTCACTTGTTTTTCGTTTTTCATTCGCACACTGAATTTTGGTAGTTTTGCACCAATTTCCTCCATGTTACAAAATTAGTACCATAGCTTGACCAAGAATATCAACATACAACAACTTTTCTTCGTTACATTGTTAATAATGTACTTTCAAGGATTTGTTACAGCGCAAGTTGTGCAAAAAGATACGCTTGTGGTGAACGATAATTCGTTGGAAAGTATCATTCGCTACAGTGCCCGAGATTCTATTTACAACGATTTGAAAAAGAAGCAGGTACATTTATATGGCGACGCCAAAATTCAAATGGAAGAAATCAATATGACTGCGGGTTATATTTTGGTAGATATGAATACCAATGAAATTTCGGCAAGTTATACCTATGACAAAGACAGCAACAAGGTTGAATTTCCAACATTTACAGATGGTTCAGAGGTGGTGACTGCACATAAACTACGCTATAACATCAATACGAAAAAAGGATATTTAGAAGAACTTTCCATCAAGCAAGATGAATTTTATTTTCACATGGGAATTGCAAAACGCCACCCGAACGACGAAATTCATTTGCGACAAGGACGTTTAACAACTTGTGATTTGGAAGAACCACATTATCATTTCCAATTGTCGAAAGGTGTAGTTGTGCCGAATGAACGCATTGTTACAGGACCAATGAATTTATGGGTAAAAGGAATTCCAACGCCATTTGGTTTGCCTTTTGCACTTTTACCAACGAATCAAAAAGAACGGACTTCTGGTTTGTTGTTCCCTGAATTTGTCCCGCTTTCTCAGTATGGTTTTGGATTTCAGAATTTAGGTTACTATATTCCAATCAATGATAATTTGCAAACTTCACTTTACGCCAATTTATATAGTCGGGGAAGTTGGGGCTTACGAAACGATTTAGATTACTCAAAACGCTATGGTTTTTCAGGGCGACTATCTGCAGGTTTTCAGCAATTTCGTTCTGGTTTCCCTGAAAATAGCAACGCTAATAAAATCACAGTGAATTGGTCGCATCGCAAAGAACCAAAATCAAATCCTTACTGGAATTTTTCTTCCAACGTAAATTTCATTTCTGATAATACCACCAAAAACAACCTCGACCCAATT
>JBILQY010000089.1:0-8567 GCA_044372955.1 Crocinitomicaceae bacterium
GGTTGTAAACTCTTGCTCCTAAATCGAAGTTGAATTCAGTACCACTTTGAGCCAATAATGCAGGAACTGCACCTAATTTTGGGATTAAAGCAGCATTTCTTGAAAGTCCTATGTCGTTTGCATATAAACCAGTTTTGTTACCCATAAACATAACAACTGAACCATTTTGCATTGCTTCTACTAATAAAGCACCCTCAGCGTTTCCGATCATAACGCAAGGAATAGTTACGTTTGCACCTTGTGCACCACCACCCATTGGAACTACATCTGGATCACGGTTAATGATGATAACACCAACAGCACCTGCTTCTTGTGCATTGAATGCTTTCGCACCAAATTCACAAGTATTACGATAAACAACTGCAATTTTACCAGTTAAGTTATTAACCAGAGGATTACATCCTTCCTGTGAAATTGGATTACCTTGTGGATTTGTACCTGTTGATCCATCGTCAACTAACATTAATGTGTCTTGAACGAAAGTACCTGGGATATTGAAGTCTGGTGTCCCCCAAGCTCCTGGTTCAGCCCATGTAAAAGGATAATTTGCAACAATCGAAGCGGGTGACACACCTGCAACAATTACTTGAGCGCTTGACCAATAAGCCGAAGCGACTACCGATAAGGAAAGTAATAATTTTTTCATATACGTTTTGATTATAGTTTACACAAAATTAAAACAATAATCGAAAAACGAAACAAAAATTACACTATTTGAAAATTTGTATCAAGTAATAAAAGATTGCTGCTAAAACAGCACTTACAGGAATTGTTAAAATCCAAGCCCAAAGCAAGTTTATGGTTACTCCCCAACGAACGGCACTTAAGCGTTTTGTAGCACCAACACCAATGATTGAACCTGTAATTGTATGTGTTGTTGAAACTGGAATTCCGAATTGAGAAACAGTAAACAAAGTTAAAGCTCCAGCTGTCTCCGCACAAACCCCTTCCAATGGAGTAACTTTTGTGATTTTTGTTCCCATCGTTTTAACGATTTTCCATCCACCCATTAGTGTTCCTAAACCAATCATCAAGTAACATCCAAAAGCAATCCAGAAAGGCATTGTTTCCGATTGAACTTTCGTTTTGATTTTAAAACCTTCTTTCAAGTGACCATCTTCCTCTACATATTCCCCAAAAATGGAGGCATATTTGTACTTTTTGTTTAGCACTTTATCATTGAAAATTGTATCATTTGTTTTTGAATCGCAAAGCGCATCACCAAACGTGTAAACTTCAATTTTTTGTGCTTCATTCTCAATTTTTTTCAATTCAGGAATGGAAACATTTTTGTAGTTTGGATTCAATTTACCTTTCTTGTCGTAAACTACTTCGTGTGAATTAGCATCCACAATAGCTTTATGCTCTGTATAAAATAAATGACCATCTATTTCTATAACTTCAGGTTTAAATTTTTCCAATTTACCTTCCGTATTATCATATTCAATCTGCATTAATTCGGTTATCTGAAGGTGTTTTGGAATGGCTTTTTCCAATTTCCCTTCTCTCCCCATATTTCCATAAACTAATAAAGCAGCACAAATAATACCCATTACTTTTTGAGAATCTGCTCCACCATGTCCTAGTGAAAATGCTGCAGAGGACAGTAATTGTAATCTTTTATGCATGTTTGCTTCTTTTAAAGCAGAAGGTTTCTTTCCGTATTTAATTTCAAACCAAATGTAAACTAAAATGAAAACTAAAATCATCCCTGCAACAATGTAAAGCATGATTGGTTTCATGTCTATGTAGATTATCATGTAGTCCATTACCCCAATTGTAATTCCAGAAAGAATCAAAATAACTAACATTTTTTTCCAGAACGAACGGGCAATAGTGACTACAGCAATAAGGTAGGCTATGAATCCACCGATCAATGGAGCAAGGAAAATAAACAAAACAACTTTAATAATTTCTCCACCACTAATAACATCAAATCCAGCATGAGCAACGGCTGCACCAGCAAATCCACCGATTAAAGTGTGTGAAGAAGAAGAAGGGATTCCCAGCCACCAAGTCAATAAATTCCAAAATGTAGCAGCTAAAAGACCAGCAAGGATTACCCAAAGGTCAATAGCGTTATTGTCAACTGTTTTTGCAACTGTATTTCCAACACTCATGTCGAAAACCCAAAATGCAACAATGTTAAAAGATGCAGCCCAGACAACAGCCTGAAAAGGAGTTAAAACTTTAGTTGAAACAACCGTTGCAATTGAATTTGCAGCATCGTGAAAACCATTTACTAAATCAAAAAGTAATGCAATTACAATTACAGTAACCAATAAATAAAACATGGAATAAGGTGTTAAGATTTACAATTAAGCGTATTTTACAACGATAGACTCGATAACGTTTCCAGCATCTTCACATTTGTCAGTAGCTGTTTCCATCACTTGATAAATCTCTCTTCTTTTAATCAATTCTTTTGCGTCAACATCCGATTCAAATAAGCGCTCAATGCTCATATCAAAAATATCGTCTGCACTATTTTCAATGCTGTTGATTTTGATGACGCATTCAATAATTTTTTGCGTATTCTTTAAATTTCTCAATTCCATAACCGCATCCTTAACAGCAGCCACTGCTTCTTTGATTGCTTCAGCTGTTTTTTGAATTCCTTGATCAGAAATAGGATCTATTTTATAGAAATTGATTTTTTTAGCAGCTGCATAGATATAATCAGCGATATCATCCAATGCTGAAGCTAAAGCGTGAATATCTTCTCTGTCGAAAGGCGTAATAAAATTTCTTCCTAATTCGATAAAGATTTTGTGTGTTATCTCGTCATTTTTGTGTTCGATTTCTTCCATTTCTTTAATCAAAACACCTCTTTTATTAAATTCAGGTTCGTTCACAACTTGCACTAACTTCTTTGCAATATCTTGTAAATTATCACTTGCCTCTTCAAATAGGCTATAAAACACTTTATCTTTTGGTAAAAAGTAACTGAATATTCCTGACATAACTTAAAATTTTTGACAAATTTAGGTTTAAGTAGATAGTTTTAGAGGTTTATGATTTTTGTTAACGTAAAGATAACATTGATTAGGGAGGCTGCTTTTCAAGTGGTTGAGAATTAAATAATTCTTGGTGTGAAATATTTTAAATATCCATTTTTGTTAGGTTTTTCTTTTCAATAATTCTTCAATATTAAATTAATGTTAACTATTTTATTAAAATGTTACATTAAAATTAAGCAAATATAAATTCAAGATTAAGAATCTATTTTTGCGCTCAAAATTTTAATATGATCACAAAGCTTATTTCATTAATTTTTGTTCTTACATCAGCTATTTCTTTTTCGCAAGTATTAGATTCTGTTAAACAAAAGGACAAAAAATGGTTTGATAATTTCTCCATTAGAGGATATATGCAAGTTAGATACAATGGGCTTTTACAAACTAATGAAGATTTAGAATGTGAACAATGTGATAGAAGTTGGGGAGGGGATAACGGTTTTTTCATTCGACGAATGAGGATTATATTTTCAGGGCAAATTCATCCGAGAGTATTTTTTTACGTTCAACCTGATTTTGCAAGTGCAATTTCTACAAGCTCCTTACATTTTGGTCAATTAAGAGATGCTTATTTTGATATTGGTCTTGATAAAAGAAATGAATTCAGATTTCGCATTGGTCAAAGTAAGATTCCATTTGGATTTGAAAATATGCAGTCTTCACAAAATAGATTGCCTCTTGATAGAAATGACGCATTAAACAGTGCTGTTTCTAATGAACGCGATTTAGGTGTTTTTTTTTACTGGGCACCACAAAAAACACGAAAATTGTTTTCTTCTCTTGTAAATGATGGAATGAAAGGATCTGGAGATTATGGTGTTTTTGGATTAGGTGTATATAATGGTCAAACAGCTAATAGACCTGAACAAAATGCAAATCGTCATATTGTTGGAAGATTGACTTATCCATTTCAATATAAAAATCAAATTATTGAGACATCAGTTATGGCCTATAAAGGAAAATTTACGCTTTTAAGTACATCGAATGGAGTGAAGTTTGCAGAAGATAAACTTTACGATGATGAGCGAGTAGGAGGGACGTTTGTTTTATATCCAAAACCTTTTGGAATTTTAGCTGAATATAACATTGGTAGAGGTCCTGAATTTGATAAGTTTGCTGATTCAATTTCCACAAAAGCTTTACGAGGAGGATTTGTGACAGCTTCTTATAAGCTTTCAATTGATAATCATACATTGATTCCATTTGTTAGATACCAGCAATATAAAGGAGGTAAAAAACATGAATTAGATGCAAGAAGTTATCGAGTTAAAGAATTAGAGATTGGAACCGAATGGCAAATGGGTAAAAATTTTGAGCTTGTTGTTATGTACACAATGTCGTCGAGAAGATTCGAGGATTTTTCAACGCCAAATAATTATCAACGAGGAAATCTGTTAAGAATTCAGGCTCAAATGAATTTCTAGCTTAAAAAAGAACATTTCAAAGTCTGCGCTGTTACTTTCTTTATTGCTAATTTTGCAACGCTTTTTACGATACAAAAAAATGATAGAAACAGACATTATTATTATCGGCGCAGGTCCTGTTGGCTTGTTTACCGTTTTTGAGGCAGGACTTTTGAAACTGAAATGCCATTTAATAGATTCATTGCCACAACCAGGAGGACAGTGTTCAGAGATTTATCCTAAAAAACCAATTTACGACATTCCTGGATTTCCTTCTGTTTTAGCTGGCGAATTAATTGATAATTTAATGGAACAAGCAGCTCCTTTCAAACCCGGATTTACCTTAGGTGAGGCTGCACTTTCTATCGATAAAACAGAGGATGGTAAATTTATTGTTACAACCGTAAAAGGTACACAACACCTTGCTCCAATAGTTATGATTGCTGGAGGATTAGGCGTTTTTGAACCAAGAAAACCACCTATCGAAAATATTGAAGTTTTTGAAGATAAAGGAATTGAATACATTATTAAAGATCCTGAAATTTACCGCAATAAAACATGTGTAATTGCAGGTGGTGGTGATTCTGCTTTAGATTGGTCGTATTATTTGGCGGAACGAAAAATTGCGAAAGAAGTAATTCTAGTTCACAGAAGTAGTTCATTTAGAGGTCATTTAGATTCTGTTCAAAAAGTAATCGACATGGCGGAAAAAGGAACGATTCGCTTGATAACAGAAGCTGAAGTTACAGGTTTAGGAGGGGAGGCAAACTTAGAATATGTTACTGTTACTCATCAAAAAGATGGTGAAATTAGAGTGGAGGCGGATCATTTTATTCCATTATTTGGATTGAAACCAAGTCTTGGTCCTATTTCAAACTGGGGCTTAGAAATTGAGAAAAATGCTATCAAAGTTGATACACTTGATTACTCAACTAATATACCTGGAATTTATGCAATTGGTGATGTTAACACCTATGAAAATAAGTTAAAATTGATTTTGTGTGGATTCCACGAAGGAACTTTAGCTGTTCAATCTGCATTTGCTCGCATTCATCCAGAGAAGAAAAATGTATTAAAATACACAACTGTAAACGGCGTTCAAGGTTTTTAGATTGACAATTACAACTTTTGAAGAGTGATTAACTTAGGTTTTTCACTCTTTCTTTTTTTATATTTGCTAAAACAATTTACAATGCTCTCCAAGAAATCCAAATATGCTATAAAAGCGCTAACTTGTCTTGCAAAAAGATATGAAAGCAAAACACTTTTAAAAATTGCAACGATTTCGGAAGAAGAAAAAATACCAAAAAAGTTCTTGGAAGCAATTTTAGTTGAACTTCGAAATAATGGTTTATTGCACAGTAAATTAGGGGCAAATGGAGGTTATTATTTAGCGAAACATCCGAACGAAATTTTTTTAACAACAGTTTTACGACTTTCTGGTGGACCAATTGCGATGTTGCCTTGCGTAAGTTTAAATTTTTATGAGCCTTGCTCAGAATGTGAAAATGAAAAAACTTGCGGTTTAAATAGCGTTTTTAAAGAAGTAAGAGAAGCAACTGTTCAAATTCTATCAAGAACGTCTATTGAAGATATTTTAAAAAAAGAGGATGTTTTAAGAAATAAAATTCATATTTGAATTACAGCATATTAATTTAGTGGATATTAATTTACTGTTACCTTCTTTAATTTATTAAGAAAAAAATAATATTTTTGTGTCTTTATTTTTAATGTCTATAATTTCGATAGTTTTTATATTTTATTTTGGTTAAACCTGCACTACCTCTTTTCTATCAGTTATCTAACAAATCTATTGCTTTAATTGGTGGAGATATTCATTCTTTAGAAATAGTAGCTACTTTACTTACATTTGATTCTGATTTACACATCAAAGTAATTGCAAATCAATTCATTAAAGAATGGGATGAGCTAGAAGAAAAGTTTAATCACATAAAATTAGTAGAAGGAGTCTTCAAGTATCATTTGATTGCACTTGATGATTTAATAATCTATACAGGTACAGATGAAGAGCTCGCAGAAGATATTCGTTATTGGACAAGGAAAAACAACAAATTGCTTTTCGCAAAAGAATTCCCTTTAAAAAGTGATTTTTCAATAGGGGAAATTGTTCACAAAAGAAATTTAACGATTGGTATATCATCACATTATTTGTCACCAACGCTTGATAAGCGAATTAAGGAAGTGTTAGAAGATGCTTTACCTTCAGAAATAAGTGAAAGTGTTGACCATCTCCATGCTTTAAATTCTCGGCTCAAAGGTGATTTTTCTAAACGTGTGACGAAACTAAATAAAATCACTAGTCTTTTAGTTCAAAAGCACGATCGTAAATGGCATGATATTAATTATAAAAAGATTATTCTAAGTTTCATTGGAATCATTACAATAATGATTTCTGGCCATATTGTTCTGACACTTGTACCACCATCACTTATTTGGGACTCTACCAATTCTGTAATTTCTGAATTAGATAGCTCTTTCCTATATTTTATGCTTGGTGGATTTATTGCTCAGATGATTGATGGCGCTCTTGGAATGGCTTATGGTGTAAGTGCTACAACTTTTTTACTTTCATTTGGTATTTCGCCTGCCGTAGCAAGTATGAGCGTACATGCTTCAGAAATTTTTACAAGTGGTGTTTCAGGATTGATGCATTTAAAATTTGGAAATGTTCATCATAAATTATTCAAAGCAATAGTTATACCTGGAGTTCTTGGAGCAATTTTAGGAGCTTATTTATTAACTTCATTTGAACATTACAGCGCTTATATTAAACCAATTGTTGGGCTATACACCTTATTTTTAGGTTCATTAATTATTTACAAAGTACTAAGGAAGAATAAAAAACGGAAAAGAGTGAAACATGCAGGTTACCTTGCTACCCTTGGTGGATTTTTAGATTCTATTGGTGGTGGCGGTTGGGGTCCTGTTGTTTCATCAACATTAATTGCTAGTGGTAAAAATCCTAGACTTGTTGTTGGTTCTGTTAATTTAGCTGAGTTTTTTGTTTCACTGGCAAGTTCGTTTACTTTCTTTACTATTTTAGGTGCATCGCATTGGCAAACAATTGTTGGATTAATTTTGGGAGGAGTTTGTGCTGCGCCAATTGCCGCAAATCTTTCTCGACGCTTAAATATAAAAGTAATGATGTTGCTCGTTGGAATAGTGGTAATAATTGTGAGCTTACGTATAATAATTTCTATAATTGGATAAATATGGAAAATGAAAAAACATTAGAATTAATCCAGCTTTTGCAAGAAATTGCATCAAAATACGGTGACAAAGCTGCGTTTTCAACTAGCTTTAGTTTTGAAGACCAAGTAATTACACATTATATATTTACGCTGGATTTACCAATAAAAGTATTTACGTTAGATACAGGTCGTATTTTTCCAGAAACTTATTCTGTTTTAAATAGTACCCGAGAACGTTACGCTAAAACTATTCAGGTTTATTTCCCTAAAACAGAAGCTGTTGAACAATTAATTACAACCAAAGGTGCTTCCAGTTTTTATGAATCAATCGAAAATCGTGTTGAATGTTGCAACATACGAAAAGTTGAACCTTTGAATAGAGCACTTGAAAACGTAAATTGTTGGATTACAGGGTTAAGAAGTGAACACTCGGAAAATAGACAACAACTTTCTGTGTATGAATGGGATGAAAAGCGAAATTTGCAAAAAGTTAATCCATTAATTAATTGGACTTTTGATGAGGTTAAAGCGATAATTAAAGAATTTACAATTCCTTATAACGTTTTACACGACAAAGGATTTGTAAGTATTGGTTGCCAACCTTGTACAAGAGCAATTAAAGAAGGAGAAAACTTCAGAGCAGGAAGATGGTGGTGGGAAAGTAGTGAGAAAAAAGAATGTGGGTTGCATGGATGATTAATTAAGAATTAAGAATGTAAAATGTAGAATTAAAAATGAAGTGATAGATTTCAAATTTGCAAATTCATTCTCTCATTCGTCATTCTCTCATTATGTCTTAAAATCCTGAAGTCCTAAAATCAAAATAAAGAAAAAAATGAAAGATTACCTAGATCAATTAGAAGCAGAAGCAATATACATCATGCGAGAAGTAGCTGGTCAATTCGAACGACCAGCCTTGCTTTTTAGTGGTGGGA
>JBILQY010000202.1:0-5257 GCA_044372955.1 Crocinitomicaceae bacterium
AATTGGAGCTGCCACTTATCCCAATCCACATCCTTATCCAGTTGGGAAAACAACAGGTTTTGTTACAATCATGCATCCAGGTGCGCCAGAATATGTTTGGCAAGTTACCGATTTCGTTGCTCCCGCAAATAAGGATTTAATTATTTATGAAGTTTTAGTTCGTGATTTCGTTGCAAAAAGAAATTACCAAACACTTATTGACACATTGGATTACATCCAAAAATTAGGTATAAATGCAATCGAGTTAATGCCTCCTGGAGAATTTGAAAACAATGAAAGTTGGGGTTACAATCCATCATTTCACATGGCTTTAGATAAATATTATGGTACACCAGAAAAATTTAAAGAACTAATTGATTCATGTCATTCTAGAGGAATTGCAGTAATTGTTGACATGGTGCTTAACCATGCTTTTGGTCAAAGTCCAATGGTCAGAATGTATTGGGATTCAGCAAATAATCGTCCAGCAGCTAACAACCCATGGTTCAATGCTATTTGTCCACATGAACCTTATTGTTGGGGCTATGATTATGACCACACACGTCAAGCTACCAAAGATTATATCGATAGAGTAAATCGTTTTTGGATTGAAGAATACAATATAGATGGTTTCAGATTTGATTATACGAAAGGTTTTATTAACAATGCAAATGGATTCAGTCAGGATAGAATCAATATCATTAAAAGAATGGCAGATTCTATTTGGGTAACTAAACCAGGTGCGTATATTATTTTAGAGCATTGGTGCGACAATGCTGAAGAAAAACAATTAGCTGAATATGGAATGATGTTATGGGGTAATTTAACATACAATTACCATCAAGCAGGAATGGGTTTTACTGGCAATTCTAATCTTTCAAACGGTATTTATTCAAGTAGAAATTGGAATGTTCCTCATTTAGTTACTTACATTGAAAGTCACGATGAAGAAAGAGCTATGTATGAAGCGAAAACGTATGGAAATACAAGTAATGCAAATCATAATGTCCGCGATCAGTTTATCGGATTGGGAAGAATGCAAGCACTTGCTGTCATCGGACTAACACAACCAGGTCCTAAAATGATTTGGCAATTTGGTGAATATGGCTATGATATTTCAATTGATAATCCATGTAGAGTATGCAATAAACCTATACTCTGGAATTATTTAGCTGTTTCAAGAAGAAAACAAACGTATGATGTTTATTCTGCTGTTTTACATTTAAGAAAAAATCATGAAACTTTTCGCACTTTGGATTTCTCGCACTCACTTTCGGGTTCAGTTAAACGCTTGATCTTGAACAATCCAGAAATGAATGCTGTTGTAATGGCCAATTTTGCTGTAACTGCATCAACTGGAATTCCTTCTTTTCAACATACAGGATGGTGGTATGAATATTTTACAGGTGATAGCATTAACGTTACAAGTGTTACAGCTTCACTTTCTTTCGAACCAGGTGAATACAAAATTTATACAGATGTTCGTTTAGATAAACCGACTATTACTGAATCAACAGCATCTTTGGAAGAATTAGAAGCAGAAGCTTTTCCAATTAATTTATATCCTAATCCAGCAAGTTCTGAAGTCAATTTATCTTTTGATTCAAAATCTAATCAATTTTATGAATTATTCATTATCAACGAATTAGGACAAGTGGTCGCTATGAAAAAAGGTACAACTGAGACTGGACTGAATAATTTGAACCTTAAATTAGATCAGCTTTCAAATGGCTCTTATCACGCATTATTAAAAGTTGGAAATAGTTACTCGAACAAAGCATTTATAAAAGGAAATTAAAATGCGTTTACTGCTCAGTTTTGTACTAGTTTCATTTCAACTTGCTTTTGGGCAGCTTGTTCATCCACCTAATAATGATGCCTTTCTGCAAGAGGAAGTAGCTTTTGTTTATATTCAAATAGCACCAGCTGACCTGAATCTAATTTTAACAGACAGTTTGTATGCCGATCATGAATTCCCTGCAACTTTCCGTTATTTGAGTTCAACTATTGATGAAACAGTTACAAATGTTGGTTTTCGATTGCGCGGAAATACTTCCAGAAATTCAGCTAAAAAATCGTTCAAAGTTTCTTTTAATGAATTTGTGCAAGGTAGAAAATGGAAAGGAGTTGAGAAATTAAACTTAAACGGAGAACACAACGATGTTTCAATTATGCGATCCAGAATGTGTAACCAACTGTTGAAATACGCTGGACTTCCCGCTGCACGTACAAGTTATGTTCGCTTGTATATAAACAATGATTACAAAGGCTTATACCTAAATGTAGAGCACATTGATGAAGAATTTATTCAAAGAAGATTTACAAATGATCACACTGGAAATTTATTTAAATGTAATTATGGTGCTGATCTAAAGCAAATAGGAAGTTCACCAGCGCCTTATATGGGTACTTATGAATTGAAGACAAACACACAAGCGAATAATTATTCAGGACTAATCAATTTTATTGACATTCTTAATAATACCAATGAATCACAATTTACTTGTGCAATACAACAAGTTTTTGATGTTGAATTATACTTGCGAACATTAGCAATGGAGATTTTAATTGGGCATTGGGATGGATACGCAGGAAATAAAAATAATTATTACCTCTATCAAAGACCTTCAGACGGGAAATTTGTTTTTATAGAATACGACATGGATAATTCACTTGGTGTCGATTGGGGAATTATTCCTTTTGAAAACTGGTCAACAAGAAACATTTATACATGGGCAAAAGGTGACAAACCACTTTACGACCGACTTATGGCTGTACCGTATTTCAAGGATCGATTCAATTTTCACATGAATGATTTGTTGAACAACGTTTTTGTTCCACAAAATTTATTGACTGAATTAGGACTTACCCAAGATTTAATAACGCAAGCTGCCCTTGAAGATGAATATAAAAGCTACGATTACGGTTACACAGATTCTGATTTTTTAGCTGCAATCAACACTACAATTGGTGGACACATTAAACAATCCTTGCAATTATACATTCAGCAAAGACACACTTCTGCAACAAATCAATTACAGAATATTCAGAATTTAGAAAACCCTTGTCAGCTATCGTTAGATGAAATGATTAAAGATGTTTTTGTTCCATTAAAGGCTTTTGACTTGATGGGTAATGAAATTGAATTGGACACTACCAATAAAGCAAAATTATTAGTTGATAAATACGGAAATACAAAAATAGTTTGGACACATGAATAAAATAATTTTAACGTTAAGCATCGGGTTAATTTCCTTGAATTCTTGTATTGCTCAAAAAAATGTTACTTCTAATCCTAAAAAAGGGGCAGTTTCTATTTTACAACACGTAGAGCCTTCAAATTGGTGGGCAGGAATGAATTATTCCGAAGTAGAAGTATTATTGCATGGAAAAGACATTTCAAAATATTCAGTGATTGTTAAAGGTTTAGATGTAATTGAAATTAAAAAAACAGAAAATCCAAACTACCTTTTTGTAAAAGTAAACACCAAAAACAAAGCAGTTGGTGTTTATCCAATTCAATTATCAGATGGTAAAAAAGTAGTTGCTGAACACATTTTTGAGTTAAAGGCTAGAAGAGAAAATTCTGCAGCAAGAAAAGGTTGCACCCCAAAAGATGTGATCTACTTGATTATGCCAGATCGATTTGCAAATGGTGATCCTTTGAATGATTCGCATCCAATGACTGTGGAAAAAGTTAACCGATCCTTACCGGGAGGAAGACATGGTGGTGATATTCAAGGAATTATCAATCAGCTTGATTACATTCAAGAATTGGGAGCCACAGCTATTTGGACAACGCCGCTTTTGGAAGATAACGACACCACTTATTCCTATCATACTTATGGTCAAAGTGATTTGTACAAAGTAGATCCAAGATATGGGACAAATGCAGATTTCGTTCGATTAGTGGAAGAAGCACATAAAAGAGGAATAAAAATATTGAAAGATGAAGTGCCAAATCATTGGGGATACACACATTGGATGATGAAAGATTTACCAACTTATGATTGGATTCATCAGTTTCCCGGTTACGCACAATCAAATTACCGTACATCCACTCAAATGGATCCAAATGCTTCCAAAAGAGATCAAAAATACTGTGAAGAAGGTTGGTTTGTTCGCTCAATGCCTGACTTGAATCAAGGTAATCCTTTGGTTTTAAATTATTTAATTCAAAATACAATTTGGTGGATGGAATTTGCAAACTTGGATGCTTTGCGAGTTGATACTTATTCTTACAACCAAAAAGAAGGAATCGCAAAATGGACTAAAGCAATAATGGATGAATACCCAAAAACATCAATGGTGGGTGAAATTTGGATGCACGACCAAGCACAAATTTCCTATTGGCAAAAAGATAGTCCAATTTCAGCTATTCAAAATTACAACACTTACTTACCTCAAGTAATGGATTTCACTTTACACGATGCGTTACAAGAAGCGTTCAAAGAAAACAACCAAGGTTGGGACAAAGGCATGGCGCGTATTTACGAGAATTTTGTAAACGATTTTCTCTATAAAAATCCAAGTGAGAATTTAATCTTTTTAGAAAATCACGACACACAGCGTTTCAATGAAACCTATCCAAAAATGGCAGATTACAAAATGGCAATGACACTTTTAGCAACTACCAGAGGAATTCCTCAAATTTATTATGGTAGTGAAATTGGAATGAAAGGTGACAAAAATAATGGAGGTGACGCTTCAATTCGTCAAGACTTCCCTGGTGGCTGGAAGGAAGATGCTAAAAACGCATTTACAAAAGAAGGTAGATCTGATTTTCAAGAAAACTACTTTCAGTTTACAAAGAAATTGTTGAACTGGAGAAAGAATAATACAGTTATTCACGAAGGGAAATTAGTTCAATTTTTACCTGAAAACAATGTTTACGTTTATTTTAGGGTAAATGGAAAAGAAAAGGTGATGGTTGTAATCAATAATTCAGACAAAGAAGAAAAAATCAAACGAAATAGATTTGTAGAACAATTGGATGGGTTTACACAAGGACAAGAAGTTATTACGAATCAAAAAGTGAATTTGTTAAAAGATGAATGGGATATTCCAGCAAAAACAGCTTATATTTTTGAATTGAAATAAGTTTCTATGAAGTACTTTCTATCCTTAATTTTCGTTCTTCCGTTTTTAGTTTTTGCTGAAAATTCTACAAGACAATTCGTTTCTGTTGCCTCGATAAAAAATGGTGTTCAAGTAACTGTAAACGACGGAAGTTATTTTTTTTATTCCTATTCATCAAAAATTATAGAAACCACTTTCG
>JBILQY010000363.1:0-3270 GCA_044372955.1 Crocinitomicaceae bacterium
TCCATTTAGTGAAGTAATGAATGAAGAATCACATGCGGTTTCGATTTCAAAAGAATTATCTGAATTTACTTTAACAACAACTGATAACGAAATCAAATTTTCAAAACCAACAGGAATTGAGGTTAGAATTCAAAAATCACCTTTTAAAATAAGTTATTGGTACAAAGGAAACGAACTTATTTCTGAAAAAAATGGCTACCAAAAAACAAGTGAATTTGAAAAAATTGATTTCAACTTATCAAAGGATGAAATTTTATACGGTGGTGGAGCTCGTGCTCTGGGTATGAACCGTCGAGGAAATCGTTTACAGTTATATAACCGCGCTCATTATGGTTACGAAGAAAAAGCTGAATTGATGAATTACTGTTTGCCAATGATGCTTTCCAATAAAGTGTATGCTGTTCATTTTGACAATGCTGCAATCGGTTACCTTGATTTAGACTCTAAAAAAGACAATACCCTTTCTTATGAAACGATCAATGGAAGGAAAACCTATCAAGTAATAGTTGGGGACGATTGGAAAGATTTGATTTCAGAATATACTTATTTAACTGGTCGTCAGCCAATGCCACCACGTTGGGCTTTTGGTAACTTCGCAAGTCGTTTTGGCTACCATTCTGAAGCTGAGGCTAGAAAAGTTGTCGATCAATTTCGTAAAGACTCAATTCCGCTTGATGCCATCATTTTTGATTTATACTGGTTTGGAAAAGAAATTCAAGGAACACTTGGAAATTTAGAGTTTTACAAAGACTCATTTCCAAATCCAACGAAAATGATTTCAGATTTTAGAGCGCAACAAGTAAAGACTGTTTTAATTACTGAACCATTTATTCTAACAACGTCTAAAAAATGGAATGAAGCTGTTTCTAAAAAATTGCTTGGCACTGATTCACTTGGAAAACCATTTACTTACGATTTCTATTTTGGGAACACAGGCTTATTAGATATTTACCAACCGCACGTTCGTACTTGGTTCTGGGATATTTACAAAGATTTAGCAAACAAAGGTGTTAAAGGTTTTTGGGGAGATTTAGGTGAACCAGAAGTTCATCCATCGAAATTATTGCACGGAAAATACACTGCGGACCAAGTTCATAACATATATGGTCACGATTGGGCGCGTTTGATTAGTGAAGGATTCAAAAAAGATTTTCCCTTGGAACGACCATTTATTTTAATGCGAGCTGGTTATTCAGGAACTCAGAAATACGGCATTATTCCTTGGTCGGGCGATGTAAACAGAACGTGGGGAGGACTTAAACCACAAGTCGAGATTTCTTTGCAAATGGGATTGCAAGGAATCGCTTACATGCACTCAGATTTAGGAGGTTTTGCAGGAAACAATGACGAACCTGAATTGTACACACGATGGTTGCAATATGGTGTTTTTCAACCTATTTTCAGACCACACGCACAAGAAGAAGTAGCAAGCGAACCTATTTTTAAAGATGAAAAAACAAAAGCATTAGCAAAGAAAGCAATTGAATTACGATACCAACTTTTACCTTATAATTACTCACTTGCATTTGAAAATCATTTAAACGGAACACCATTGATGCGACCAGTATTTATGGAAGAAACATCTGTAAATTGGAGTGATACTTCTGCTGAAGAGTATTTTTGGGGAGATGCGTTTTTAGTTAAACCAATTACAGATAAAAGTCAAATTTCAACTCTTGACAAAGTAACAATAGTTTTGCCTATAAACTCTTTTTGGTATGATTTTCATACTGGAAAATTAATTGAAAACAACATTGGATTTCCAGGTAAAAAAGAAAAAACACTTCTATTATATAATTATGAAGAATCATTTATTCCCGTTTTCGTAAAAGCAGGTTCATTTATTCCGATGTCCAATGTAATTCAATCGACTGAAGAATATCAAACGAAGAATGTTACTTTGCATTTTTATGATCATCCATCTGTTTTTTCGAGTGAAGGATTGTGGTACGAAGACGATGGCTTGACAGCTGATGCTTATGAAAAGGGACTTTATAATTTACTAAAAGTTGAAAATAAACGAAACAAGAAATCATCTTCAATTGATTTTAACCTTAACAAAGGAAATGGTCAAACACAATTCATATCTGATTTTCAATTTGAAATTCACTACGCTGAAAATCCTCCAAAAAAAGTGAAGGTTAACGGCAAACGAACTAAAGTTGAAGTGAATGTTAATAAAAATTATTTTTCAGTTCCTTTATCCATACAAGGAAATACAACAAACGTTAAAATTAAGTGGTGAAATTTTCTTTGTGTCATATTGACATTAAGAAAAATTAAGATATATTTGACAGAATAAAAAGTTTATTAATCAATCAAAACGTAGAATATGGATGTAATTAGATTTAAATCCGTTGCGCTTTCCTTTCTTTTTTTAGCAGTAAGTTTTGTTGCTTTCAACCAAAACGCCACTATTAAAGGTAAAGTGACAGATGTCGATGGAGCACCTTTGTTTAATGCTACTGTTATTTTGGAAGGTCAAGGTAAAGGGGCAACAACAGATGACAAAGGTATGTACGAGATTAAAAATGTTAGTCCAGGTACATACACACTTATTTTCAGATTTACAGGATTAAATTCAAAATCTGAAAGCATAACTTTAACTGCAAGTCAAATTTTAGTTAAAGATGCAACCTTATTAAAAGACATAAAAGATTTAGACGAAGTGGTTGTTATCGGTTACGGAACAACAAGAACTAAAGATTTAACAGGTTCAGCAACAATCATCAACGAGAAAAACTTCTCTCAAGGTTCACTTTCAACTCCTGAGCAATTAATTATGGGTAAAGTATCAGGTTTGAAAATTACTACAAATGATGGTGCGCCAGGTTCAGGAAGTACATTAAGATTACGTGGTGGAACATCTTTAAATGCAAGTAATGATCCATTAATCGTTGTGGACGGAGTGCCATTAGATAATGGTGGAATCGCTGGTGTTGCCAATCCTCTATCTTTAATCAATCCAAATGATATTGCTTCTTTCGTGGTTTTAAAAGATGCTTCTGCAACAGCAATTTATGGTTCACGTGCTGCGAATGGTGTCATTTTAATTACTACTAAAAAAGGTGACGGATTAAATTTAGACAAACTAAAAGTAGTATTTGATACAAAACACTCCATGTCAACAATTGCAAAATATGCTGAAGTATTAAATGGAGATGAATTAAGAAGATTAGTTTCAGAAAATGGAACACCGGCACAAACTGCACTTTTAGGTACAGCAAACACAGATTGGCAAAAAGAAGTTTTCCGTACAGCTTATGTTAC
>JBILQY010000090.1:0-8534 GCA_044372955.1 Crocinitomicaceae bacterium
CGAAAATATGCCAGTTGAAATTGATGAAGTTACCTTGAATGAAATTGCAGATGTGACTGGAGGAAAATACTTTAGGGCAACGGATAAGAAAAGTTTGGCCGCTATTTATGAAGAAATTGACCGCTTGGAAAAATCAAAAATGGCTGATAAATATTTTCAATCCGAGCCGCCGCCAACACCAGGTGCATTTTTAAATTGGATTTTTGTGTTTATCACTTTAGTCATTGTTTTAGAATTTAGCTTATTTGTAACCAATGATTGATCAAAAACCTACTTTTAATATTCGAAAAGTTGTCAGCAATTTAATGTTGTTGGAAGCAATTTTTGGTGTTTTTACGTTCTCGCTTTTTACACTGATTGGTTTTTTTAATGAAGATTTGAAAATTTCGAGCATTCATTTTTTAAAGCCTTATAATCTGTTTCTATTCGTTTTATTAATTCCATTTACTTATCTTTTTGTACGTTCCTTGATGCGTAAAAACGAGATTGATAGCCATTTGTCTCAATTCAATAAAAAAGGAATCCCACAAGCAAATAGCACTTGGACCCTTGCACGATTTTATATTTTGCGTACAGCTTTTGTTTTCTTGATTTTCGCTATGGCACAACCGATTTATGGAAAAAAGAAAGTCAAAGGAACAGTAAAAAGTATGGAGTTGGTCGTTTGTTTGGATGTTTCTAATTCAATGAATACAATGGACATTGAGCAAACTCCACGTATTGAAGTTGCAAAAAGGGCATTGAATGCTTTAGTTAACACTTTGGCAGGAGAAAAAATTGGCTTATGTATTTTCGCAGGAAACGCTTATGTTCAATTACCATTAACTACGGATTACAACGCTGCGAAATTGTTCATCAACGACGTTACAACCGATTTTGTATCCAACCAAGGAACGAATATTTCGGATGCCTTAAGCGTTTCGAATGGAATGTTTTCAAAGGAAAATGTTACTAAAGCGATTTTTGTTATTACTGACGGAGAAAATCACGAAAGCGAAAACAAAGAAATCTATTCTGAAATTATCGAAAACAACATTCAAGTTTGTGTTTTAGGAATTGGAACTTCAACAGGTGGCCCAATCCCTGTAAACCCTAATTATTTGGGCGAGGGATACATCTCAAATTCTGTTGGGCAACGCGTAATTTCTCGCATGAATCCTGGTTTTGTGAAACAAATTGCCAGTCAAACAAACGGGGTTGCTATGATTACCAGTGAGGCTTATCCCGACTTACAAACACTATTAACACAAATTAACCAGATGAAACGTACAAAATTGCGAGATTTGGAGTTCGATATTGAAGAGACGAGGTATCAATTACCTTTATTTGTTTCTTTAATTTGCTTTGTTATTTGGTTGGTAATGCCTGTACTTAAAGATTTGAGGTCAAAAAAATGAAGTCGATTGTAGTTGTTTTATTTTCTGTGTTTGCATTTCAAGGGTTTTCTCAGCAATGGGTTGATTCATTGAAAGTTGCACGTGAAGCCTACAAAAACAAACAATACGACAAAGCCAATCGCTACTACCGCTCAGCTCAAAATTTGGCTCCGAAAGACGTTGATTTATCGGAAGAAATAGCGCAATCTACTTATCGTGCACGTGATTTTGACAACGCTGAAAAAGTCTATCAACAAGCTGCCTCAGAGAAAAAAGATAAAGTTGAAAAAGCTAAAATGCAACACAATTTGGGCAATACCCGTATGAAAAAAAAGGATTATTCGGGAGCAATTGAAGCATATAAAGATGCCTTGCGCAACAATCCAAACGACGAAGAAACCCAATATAATTTATCGGAAGCGATACGACAAAAGAAACAACAAGAAGATAAAAAAAATAATCCGCAGGGACAAAATGGAAAGAATCCCTCACAGAACCAAAACAACTCGGGGTCTAATAATTCCAATAATTCTGGAGGAGGTTCAACATCTTCGAAAAACGACAAAAAATCGAGCGGAAGTTTACCGAATAAACAAGCTGATAAAATGTTAGATAATTTGACTAGACAAGAAGCCGACACGCGCCGACGAATTGCAGGCGGTCAAAGAAATAATGAGAATAGTTCAAAATCAGGTAAGAATTGGTGATGAAAAATTGGTTGCTTTTTATTAATCTTTTAATGCTTTCCACGGCAATGGGACAAAAGCCTGTTGTTAAAATTGAAGTGGATCCTAAAGTGGCGCAAGCGGGTGAATCGATTACAGTTACCATTAAATCAAATGTTCAAGGAGAAATTGATATTGATTTTCCAAGTGCCTTTGTTCCTGGTTATTCCGTATTGAATGGAATGGAGCAAGAAACTGATTATAATACTGGAAAAGTAATCACTTACTATTATTATTCACAAGACGGAACGATTAAAAAAGACGGAGAATACACCTTTGGCCCAGCGTTTATTAAGTCTGGAAGTAAAACTTATAAATCAAACACTGTAAACGTTACTATTCGCAAGGAACAAGTCATTAATTCAAGTGGAATAATTTCTGCTAAACAGATGAAACAAGCTGCATTTGGTATCGTTGAACGCAGTAGAAAAAAATTGTATGAAGGGGAACCTTTAATTTTAAACGCCAAAATTTATGCACGTTTTTACCCAACGCATTTTGAAGATTATCAGACATTTATGCCGGACGGAACTTTGGAAAAACAAGCTTTGGGTAACAACAACAAACTCGTTGCAGAACAAGAGAAAGTAAAAGGAATTGAGTTTTATTCGATTGAATATGACCGTTCTTTGGTTTTTCCTAATCGCAGTGGAAAATTACAAATCGACCCTTTCAAGTTAATTCTAAAACGTGGTTTTGAAGGAATGCCTATTGTTTCTACTGGTGCCAGTGTAGAAGTTTTGCCTTTGCCGTCAAATGCTCCAGCGTCGTTTATCGGAATGGTTGGAAAACTCTCAATGACACAAAAATTAAGTCAAACGGAAGTGAAAAAAGGCGATGTTGTAAAACTCAACGTTACGCTCGATGGAGTTGGTAATATACACAATATCAACACGCCAAATTTACAACTACCTAAAGGTGTCACGTTGTATGGCGACCCAAAGATTGACGAAAACTATATTTTTACAGCAAATGGTGCTGAAGGAACAATCAATTATGAATACACGCTTCAAATAAACAAAGAAGGTTCATTTGAATTGCCTGATCTAAAAGTGGCTTACTTCGACCCGAAATTGGAGAAATACATTGTTTTAAAAGAAAGCTTAGGAAAATTGAATGGTCCTGAAATTCAGAATATGTCAAAAGCTTCAGGAAGCACCCAATTAATTTCTGAAGCGAAGCAAGAAGACAAAAAAGTAGCAAACGATGTTGGTTCTAATTTAATAAAATCACCAGTTCTTTGGGTTTCTGTTTTTTCATTCCTTGCAATCGCAGCATTGATTGGTTTCTCACTGAAATTCAACTATAAAAGCCCAGTTGTTCAAGCGGTAACAACAAGTTCTGTTAGTGCAGCTTCCACTTTTTCAGCTCCAGAAAAAAAATCAAGTTGGATTGAAGTGGATGTTGAAATTCAGAATGCAGCCCAACTTATTGCTTCTGGCGATGGTAAAAAAGCGGCTCAAAGTTTAGAAAACGCAATTTGTAAATCAGCGGGAATAGCTTTAGATGTTTCACCTCAAAGTCAATCGAAAGAAGCATTGGTAGAAATGATGCGCGCAAAATTTTGTGGAAACATCAACTGTGATAAATTAAAAGCGCTTGTTCAAAATTGCCAAAATTCTCGCTACGGCTTTGGTTTAACAGCAAGTGAAGAACAAGAATTACTTAATTCCACGAAAGAAATTGTGGGAGAGATTAAGAAATTGGTTAGGGTTTGATGAGTTACCCCAGCTTTAAATGGCATCTTGATAGCTATTAGTAATTTCAAAAGCAAAAGAATTTTTTGGGCATTCCCTCGACGAAAATAGTTTCGTTCCTCAACTATTTTGTCGAGGTCGGGCTTTCCGCTATATCTCCAATAAGGTTGAAAAAACCTTCGTCGGAGGATGCCGCTACTATCCCTAACGCATACGGATTGGATAGCTAGTGTTATGTTGGTTTTAAAGAAATGTCTTATGTTTTATAAAGATTTTTTTAACTAATTTTGAAAAAATAAGATTCATTATGAGAACAAGTTTAAGAATCGACGTACTAAATCCAAAAGTGGTTAAATTATTGAATGATTTAGCAGACTTGAATTTAATTTCTATTGAAAAAGACAATAAAGTTGGATTTAAAGAGGTTTTAAAAAAACTTCGATTGAAATCAAAATCTGCTCCAAGTTTAGATGAAATCACAGAAGAAGTAGAAAAAGTGAGACAGAAAAGATATGAAGTCTGAATCACAAAGGATAATAATTGACACCAACCTTTGGATTAGTTTTTTAATCTCCAAAAACTTCAAACAACTTGATGAAATAATTTTTGAAAAAAAAAGTGTTTTAGTTTTTAGTGATGAATTGTTAGAAGAAATCCTTACAGTAATTAAACGACCTAAATTCAGAAGATTTTTCACTCAAGAAGATACTGAAAATTTAATTGAAACGATTGAAGAATTTGCAGATTTCTTTGACGTAGTAAGTAATGTTAAAGTTTGTAGAGATACAAAAGACAATTTTTTACTTTCCCTATCAAAAGACTCTAGCGCTAACTTTTTGCTAACTGGAGATAACGATTTACTTGAACTGAAATCATTTGAATCAACAAAAATTATTACAATTTCGGATTTCTTAAAGACTTTTAAGTGAAACTACTTAAAACTGATTGTTTTTTACTTTTGAGTTATTTCACTATCAAAACCAATTCGTGCATAAATTCAAGTAAGTTGAAATTCATTTTTGAAATTTAAAACTAATTTTACTCTATGAACGCAACGCAGGCACAACAAGAAATTGCTCGTTTGACCGAACAGATCAATTACCACAATCATTTGTATTACGTGGAAAGTAATCCTGAAATTTCAGATTATGATTTTGATTTGTTACTCAGACAATTACAAGATTTAGAAGTTGCTTTTCCGCAGTTCGCTTCACCGAATAGTCCAACCAAAAGAGTAGGGGGAGACATCACTAAAAAGTTTGAATCGGTGACACATCGTTTTCCAATGTTGTCGTTATCAAATACCTATTCCGAAGAAGAAATCGTGGATTGGGAAAATCGCATCAAAAAATTGATTGAAGGCCCGATTGAATTTGTATGTGAGGAGAAGACGTAACAGCAAATGTACGCACCATTCGTTCCATTCCCTTGAGCTTGAAAGGCGATTTTCCAGCTGATTTTGAGATCCGTGGCGAAATTTTTATGCCACATGCACAATTCAAAAAACTAAACGAAGAACGTGAAGACATTGGAGAAGCTTTATTTGCAAATCCAAGAAATACAGCTTCCGGAACTTTGAAAATGCAAGATTCTAAAGTTGTTGCAGAACGTGGTTTGGATTCGTATTTATATGGCATTTACGGCTCAGCTATCCAAGCAAAAGGACATTTCGAATCCGTGCAACAAGCTGGAGAATGGGGTTTTAAAATACCATTAGACAAAAATAAATTCATTTTGAAAACGGATTCCATTGAAGGCATTATGGAATTCATTCATTATTGGGATAAAAAACGCGAAGATTTACCTTTCGACATCGATGGAATCGTATTGAAAGTGAATGATTATCAACAACAAAAGACCTTAGGTTTCACAGCAAAATCGCCTCGTTGGGCAATCGCTTATAAATTCAAAGCAAATCGCGTCGAAACAAAATTAAACGAAGTTACTTATCAAGTTGGACGGACGGGAGCAATCACTCCAGTTGCGAATTTAACGCCAGTGCAATTAGGTGGAACAACTGTGAAACGTGCTTCTTTACACAATGCCGACCAAATCGAAAAATTGGATTTACACGTTGGAGATTACGTTTACGTTGAAAAAGGTGGCGAAATCATCCCTAAAATTGTAGGAGTAAACGTGGATAAGCGTGACGATTCAAGTGAAAAAGTTGCGTTTTTGGAAAATTGTCCCGAATGTCAAACAGCTTTAATTCGTAGAGAAGGCGAAGCGCAACATTATTGCCCGAACGAAAAAACGTGTCCACCACAAGTGAAAGGTAGAATCGAGCATTTCATCAGTCGCAAGGCAATGAATATCGATGGTTTGGGAACAGAAACAGTAGATTTATTGGTCGAAAAAGGACTTATTTATAACATCGCCGATTTATATGATTTGACTTTTGAGCAAATTTTGAACCTCGATCGAATGGCTGAAAAGTCGGCAGATAATATGATAAAAGGCATTGAATTGTCGAAAGAAGTTCCATTTGAACGCATGTTGTTTGGCCTCGGAATTCGCTTTGTGGGAGAAACCGTTGCTAAGAAATTAGCGAAACATTTCAAGAATATTGACAACATTAAAAACGCACTTTACGACCAATTGATTGAAGCAGATGAAATCGGGGAGAAAATCGCCATTTCGATTCAGCAGTTCTTTTTGGAAGAAGAAAATGTGCAACTAATCGAACGACTGAAAGCGAAAGGTTTGCGTTTTGAAATGGAAGAAAAAGTTTCGTTATCGAGTATTTTAGAAGGTAAAACGGTTGTCATTTCCGGTACTTTTGAAACCTTTTCTCGCGATGAATTAAAAGAATTAATTGAACGAAACGGCGGTAAAAATGGTTCGTCGATATCAAGTAAGACAGATTATTTAGTGGCTGGGGCAAACATGGGACCTGCGAAATTGAAACAAGCAACCTCCCTTGGAATCACAATGTTGAGTGAAAATGAATTTATTAAGCTGGTTAATTCATAATGGAAAGAAATCTTTGGAATACCACCCAATCATTGCTCGTAGTTTTTAATTTCGAAAACTTAGATCGTTTGCATGATTTTCGGATTTCACTGGATAAAATGTTATCTAAAAGTGAAGTAGATAGAGTCATAATCGTTGTAAATATTGATAAAGAGGTAGATAAAAAAACTTTACCTCCTCATTTTTTGATTTATTACAATTCACCAAATGATTATAACTTCTGGGGAAAATTAAAAGACATCCAATTGGAAGCAGAATTAAATAAGCCATACAATACGCTTCTTTGGTTAGGCGAAACAAAAAAGAAAATTTACAATGAAATAAAGAAAGTGAAATTTTCTAATAAAATTGGAGTAAACACAACCGATAACTTCTTTGAATTACATTTGAATTCCGAATCAGATGTACCTAGCGAAATGCTTAATTTTGTAGTAGAAACCTTAAAAAAAATAACTTTAGCATGAACAATCCATTCACAGGATCAGGTGTTGCACTTGTAACTCCATTTCACAAAGACGGTAGCATTGATTTTGATGCCTTGAAAAAATTAGTTCAACTTCAAATCGATGGTGGAACGGATTTTTTAGTGGTTCAAGGAACAACTGGAGAGTCACCAACTTTGTCTCAAGAAGAAAAAATGCAAGTCTTGCAAACTGTGATAGATGTGAATCAAGGAAAATTGAAAATCGTTTATGGAGTAGGAGGAAACAATACCTTAGCTGTTGGTGAAACTTTGAAAAAAGTTCCTGTTGGCGTTGATGGAATCTTGTCTGTTTCACCGTATTACAACAAACCGATTCAAAAAGGAATCATCGAGCATTATAAATACATTGCTTCTTGTACAGATTTACCAATTATTTTATATAATGTTCCTGGACGAACGGGTTCAAATGTGTTACCTGAAACAACCATTGCTTTGGCTGAAATTTCAAACATCGTTGCGATGAAAGAAGCTTCTGGAAGTATGGAGCAAATTATGGAAATCATTCGATTGAGAAAACCTAATTTTGGAGTATTGTCGGGCGATGATGCGATTACAATGCCATTGATTGCAGCTGGTGCGGATGGTGTAATTTCGGTGGTTGCAAATGCTTTTCCAGAGAAATTCTCTAAAATGGTTCATGCTTCAATGGAAGGAGATTTAGATTCAGCACGCAAAGAGCATTACGATTTATTACCCATCACTAAGATGTTCTTCGAAGAAGGAAATCCTGGCGGTGTGAAAGTTGCCTTAGCAGTTCGAGGAATTATGGAAGAAAACATGCGTCTGCCATTGTACCCAGTTTCTGATGGATTGAGAGCACGAATTACTTCTGAGACTAATAATTTAATTGAGAAGTAGTTAATAACCTCAGTTCGATTGTAAAATTGAAATTCAGATTGACATAAAAATCTGTTAGCAAGTCGTTTAATCGATGGTTTACCTGCAGTACTGCTGTGGGTTAAATGTAGATTGAACAATGCTGAATAATTGGTTTTTATACAAAGTGCACTTTGATTCCGCTTATAAAGAACGATTTACTTCAAAACCCTTTCTTGATTTATCCCGATAAATCTAATCAACAACAAGATTTTACTCAGAAATTATTGAAATAGCTAGTTTATTTCCCTTCGGTTTTCGCTCCTTTTTTAACGGCAAACTCAATAATTATCCCCAAAGTTGGCTGAACAATTCCATTCGTATTTTCAATGAATTTCGTTTTATAGCGAGTTGGGTCGTTCGGGTCAACAATCGGATTGTCATTTGCATCTGTTTCAACCAA
>JBILQY010000091.1:0-8431 GCA_044372955.1 Crocinitomicaceae bacterium
TTTTGCAAAATTATCAAAAGAGAAGTCTCTTTCTGAAATATGTTATATTAGGCAATGTATTAAAACTGGGGACGACAAAAAATATGTTTTAAAATCTGAAACTAATTTAGAAGAACCTTGGAAAAAATCTTTGCGAGGAAAAGGAATTGAAAGATATGGAATAATTGAGGATGATTTATACATTAAGTACGGGGATTTTCTCGCTAGAAATTGGCAAAACAAATCTTTTTATGAAACATCAAAAATAGCAGTAAGAGAAACTGGAAATAGAATTATTGCAGCTTTAGATGTTGAAAATAGATACTTTTTAAGTACCTTATACTCAATTTATCCAAAATCTGATTTAAAAATTAGTTATCTCAAATTTTTATTGGGAATTTTAAATTCAAAATCAGCCACATTTTTTATAAAAAGAATTGCATTTGATCTAACAGAAGGGGCATTTACCAAAGTTAGAACTAATCAGTTGGGAAGATTACCAATAGCTTCATACAATGAAGAATTGGTTGATAAAGTTGACAAAATATTAATGTTAAAAACAACCTCCTCCGACACCATAGACTTAGAAGTCCAAATCGATCAATTGGTTTATGAATTGTATGGTTTGACGGAGGAGGAGATAAAGATTGTGGAGGGGGAATGAAAACTCAAAATATAACATATTTGCTTGGCGCAGGAGCGAGTTACAATTCTTGTCCAATATGGAAAGAACAAGGTGAGAAAATGATTGAACTTGCTGAAAAATATATTAATCTTTCCGAAGTTAATTTCATTGAACAAAAGCCAAATAACTTGTTGGATGGACAAAGTATTTTGTGGGATATAGGATATTTCGGACACAAAGCACTTGAATTTGGAACAATTGACACTTACGCAAAAAAATTGCTTATAAACCAATCAAATAGAGATCTTCAACGATTAAAATTGGCAGTTAGTGTTTTTTTTACTTTGTGGGAATCCTCGAATGATTCAATTAAAAATAGAAATGGAGCTCCATTTAAAAGTGTAGATAGCAGATATATTTCTTTATTATCTTCAATAATTGAATCTTCAAATGGTAATCCAAAGTTGAAAGAAAACGTTCGGTTTGTAACGTGGAATTATGATTTGCAACTCGAAAGAGCATTTAAAGCTTTTTGTTTAGATCATCTAGATTGGAACGATATTTCCTCATATCTTAGTTTTAGAGTTAATCCTCAAAAAAATGAAAGAAAACTGGAGGTTTGTCACCTAAATGGATATAATGGTTTTTACAATACAACTGAAAACAATAAGCAGGAAATTGGTTTTTTAGACAGGAGCACATCCAACGAAATAAAAGAGATTATTAATGATATTCAATTTATGAATCTTTCAATGAGTCGTGAAATGATTAAAATACATGATCATATTAATTATGCTTGGGAAAATTCAACCTTTTCAAAATATACAAGAGAACAAGCTCTATCAATCTTTCATGCGACCGATATTCTTGTGATCATTGGTTATTCTTTTCCTTCTTTCAATAAAGAAATCGATAAATCTCTATTTGAACAATTAGCTGGAAGAGAAACTAAAATTTATTATCAAGACCCTAATGCAAGTGAAAACTTGTTGAAGATTTATACCCAAGGATTAGAAACTGAATTGAAATTGATTAAAGATTATAAAGACCACTTTTTTCTTCCTCCAGAATTCTAGATTATCATTGGCAACTTTTCATGCTTCATTTCCAAAACTTTAAAACGCTTTGTGAATTTGAAAAAAAAATATCGCTGTACTTTTTACTTAGCTTTCAACAAATACTAGCGGAATTATTTATTGGTGATTTTATTTTACTCTTTGTTCTTACTTCTATAATGAAAAGCAGCAACTACTTGTGCCATTGAACCTACAATGATTGTTGAACCAGCAGTTGCATGACCTAAATGAATAGCATATAAACCAACTGCTGAAATAATTACTGTAGACAAAAAAGCCGAAATTGAACCAAAAATTGAACTAAATCGAAAAGTATTTACAATTTTTGATTCGTTTTTATGTCTGCTTCTAATTTCTTCTTCTGCCAAACGTTGCCATCTTTCTGTTATTCCAGGACAGTATTCTTCTAATTTTGTTAAAGATTCAGGGTCTGGCGTTAATCCTTCAAAAGATTGAAGTTCGGTAGACTTCTCCTTTATAATAGCTCGTTGGGTTTTGTTATATGACCTACCTCTATTATTCAAAAGTTATAACTTTTAGTGATTTGTCTAATATTTGAATGGTATGAAGATTTTATTTTTTTTAAATCTTCACGAATAACTTTTCTTGAATCATGTTTGATAGTTTCAATTGCTTTTTCTGCAGTTGGATCATCCATAAAACCAAACCAAGAAAAAAAGCTATCCCAATATGTTTGTGATTGTTTGCCTGCCATAGCTCATGATTTTAATTGCAAAAGTAATTGATTTTGCATCGAATTTAAAAACAAATATAAAACGAATCGTTTTGATAGATGTTACATTTTAAAAAAAATAACAAATCTAAGAAATCAAAGTAAATAAAGTTAAAGTAGATGTACGCTTTGAAAATGAAACATTTTAGTTAACTCAAAAAGCAATAGAGAAACTTTTCGGTGTTGAAGTATAAGCAGTTAGTAAACATTTACAAAATATTTATGAAACAAACGAACTTCTTAATTTTTTAATCAAATCTTCGTGATTTTTTGTTTTGATGATACCTTTTCCAGCACGTGCTTCTTTCATTGCTTTTTCGGTTTCTTGATTGTACCGAGGTGATTCCTGCTCAACTTCAACAAATGGCAACGTTTTAATATACTCCAAAAACAATTTCGCTGCTTTACTTCTATTTTTAACTTTCACAATTGTTGTCATATCTTCTTTCTTTGTAACAAAGTTAACGAATGATTTTTCTATTAATTACAATTTGAAGGACTTTTTAAGATTATGGACTTTTCCTTTTTCGGACATTGTTAAATGCAAAAAAATAACTGTTTCAAACTTCTTGTCTTGAAAATTGAAATTTCAAGTCGTTTGGAATCGAATCTTTTTGACCAAAATGAGTATTAATTCAATTTCTTCAACCATTCTATTGCAAAAAATTAACAAGTCTCTAACTATTACTAAGTCCTACTACTACTTAATTGTTTATCTTTGGCTCTTGCAAAATTTACAAGTACATGATTGGTGACCTATTAAAAAAGATTTTTGGCGATAAAAACGCAAAAGACAAAAAATTATATTGGCCGTATGTTGAACAAACATTGGTGCAACTAGAGAAAGTTAAATCACTATCCGACCAAGGATTACGCGATAAAACAAGAGAATTTCAAGCAAGAATAAGAACGGAAAAAGAACAATTAGAGGCAGAATTAGCAGCATTGCGAACGCAAGCCGAAGATGTTAAAACTCCTATCGAAGAGAAAGAAGTTTTGTTCGATAAAATTGATAAACTCGAAAAATCAATTGATGAACAGATAGAAGTTACGCTTGCCGCTATTCTTCCAGAAGCATTTGCAGTTGTAAAAGAAACTGCTTTCCGTTGGTCAACAAATAAAAAGTTAGAAGTAACAGCTGAAGATTTCGATCGTGATTTATCGATGAAAAAAGATGGAATCACCATTGAAAACGATAAAGCAATTTGGCACAGTGAATGGACTGCTGCCGGAACGAAAATCAATTGGAACATGGTTCATTACGATGTGCAGTTGATGGGAGGTGCTGTTCTTCATAAAGGAAATATCGCAGAAATGCAAACGGGTGAAGGAAAAACGCTTGTTGCAACGTTACCAGTTTACTTAAATGCACTTGCTGGAAAAGGAGTTCACATCGTTACTGTCAATGATTACTTGGCAAAACGTGACTCTGAATGGATGGGGCCTTTGTACCAATTCCATGGTTTATCAGTTGATTGTATTGACAAACACCGTCCGAATTCTCCAGAACGCCGCAAAGCCTATTTAGCAGATATTACTTTTGGAACAAATAATGAATTTGGTTTCGATTACTTGCGCGATAACATGGCAGGACATGTAGATGATTTGGTTCAACGCAAACACCATTTTGCTATCGTCGATGAGGTCGATTCAGTTTTAATTGATGACGCAAGAACTCCTTTAATTATTTCTGGTCCAACACCAAAAGGTGACGAACACGAATTTTATGAATTAAAACCGCGTATCGAACGTGTGGTGGAAGCTCAAAAACAGTACGTTCAACAATGTTTGAGTGAAGCTAAAAAATTACTAACCGTAATCAACACACCGCCTGAAGATAAAAACGAAGCGAAACGTATGTTGGATGAAGGTGGAATTGCTTTATTGCGTGCCCACCGCGGTTTACCGAAAAATAGAACTTTAATTAAGTTTTTGTCAGAACCTGGAATTCGCGTTCACTTGCAAAAAACAGAGAATTACTATATGCAAGAGCAAGGCAAACACATGAAAAAAATCGATGTGGAATTGTTCTTTGTGATTGATGAAAAAAACAATACGATTGAATTAACGAATAAAGGAATTGATTTAGTTTCTGGTTCAGATGATAGAGATTTTTATATCATGCCAGACATCGGTGCTGAAATTGCGAACCTTCAAAAATTAAACTTACCAAAAGAAGAATTTTTAGCTAAAAAAGACACTTTAGTTCGCGACTATTCAATTAAATCAGAACGTATTCACTCTATTAACCAATTATTAAAAGCCTATACCCTTTTTGAAAAAGAAGTGGAATATGTGATTCTAGATAACAAGGTTAAAATCGTAGATGAATCCACAGGTCGTATTTTGGACGGAAGACGTTATTCAGATGGTTTACATCAAGCGATTGAAGCTAAAGAAAACGTTCAAGTTGAAGCGGCAACACAAACTTATGCAACTGTTACGCTTCAGAATTACTTCCGTATGTACCACAAATTAGCTGGTATGACGGGAACTGCTGAAACGGAAGCAAAGGAATTTTGGGACATTTATAAATTAGATGTAGTTGTAGTTCCAACGAACAGACCAGTTTCAAGAAAAGATCAAGATGATTTCGTTTACAAAACAGCTCGTGAAAAATACAATGCTGTTATTCAGGAAATTGAAACTTTAGTTGCTGCTGGACGTCCAGTTTTGGTTGGTACAACAACAGTTGAGATTTCTGAATTATTGAGTAGAATGCTTTCGATGAAAAAAATCGAACATCAAGTATTAAATGCAAAATATCACCAAAAAGAAGCGGAAATTGTTGCCAATGCTGGTTTAGCTGGTGCAGTTACAATCGCAACGAATATGGCCGGTCGTGGTACAGATATTAAACTAGGACCAAATGTAAAAGAAGCAGGAGGTTTAGCAATTATAGGTACTGAACGTCACGATTCACGACGCGTAGACAGACAGCTGAGAGGTCGTTCTGGTCGTCAAGGAGATCCTGGATCTTCTCGTTTCTTCGTTTCATTGGAAGATGATTTGATGCGTAAGTTCGGTTCGGAACGTATCGCCAAATTGATGGATAGAATGGGATTGAAAGAAGGTGAAGTTATCACTGCTGGAATGGTTTCGAAATCGATTGAACGCGCACAGAAAAAAGTGGAAGAAAACAATTTTGGTGTACGTAAACGATTATTGGAATACGATGATGTAATGAATGCGCAACGTAAAGCGATTTACAAAAAACGCAGAAATGCATTGTTTGGTGACCGTCTAGATATTGATGTGGACAACATGTTCTTTGAATTGTGTGATACAACTGTAAGACAATACGGAAATTTACCTTTTGAAGAGTTTGAAATTGAATTGATTCGTGTGGTTGGAATTGATTCTCCAGTTGATGCGAGTACCTTTGCAACGCTGTCAAAAGATGATTTAGTTCACAGTATTTACACTTCAATGCGCGAACAATACGATCGTAAATGTGAGAAAATTGCAACTAGAGCAATGCCGCAAATCATACATGTTCAAGAAACAATGTCTGATAGATATAAAAATATTGTGTTCCCATTAACAGACGGAAGAAGCGATATGGAATTGATCGTAAACCTTGAGGAAGCTTACAATTCCAACGGAAAAACAATATCGAAGTCGTTTGAGAAAAACATTATTTTGTCAAAAATTGACGATGAGTGGAAAGAGCATTTAAGAGAAATGGACGATTTGCGTTCTGCTGTAAACAATGCGACTTACGAGCAAAAAGATCCTTTAGTGGTTTATAAATTAGAGTCTTACGAATTGTTCCGTTCGATGATGAATCGCTTGAATGAAGGTGCAGTCGAAATGTTGATGAATTTGGATATGCCGATTGAACAACAGTTGCAAAGTACAAATCAAGAAGCGAAACAAAGTAACTACGAAAAAGCACAAATCAGTGGTGGAAACACAAGTTCAACAACTCCGCCTCAGTTTTCTGGTCGTCAAGGCTATCAACAAGCGATTGAAAATTCTTTTCCGCAAGAAGAGAAACGTCAACCTGTAATTGCTGAACCAAAAGTTGGAAGAAACGATTTGTGTCCTTGTGGAAGTGGGAAGAAATACAAGCAATGTCATGGTAAATGATGCTTGCTGCTACTGAAATAAAAAGTATTGCTTTTGTTGGTTCAGGTAAAGTTGCCAACGGATTGGCAAGCATTTTTCATAAAGCAAAAGTTGACATTACTGGAATCTCCAGTCGAAATAAAGAAACAGGAAAGGCGCTCGCTCAATTAGTCGATGCGCTTTTTTTTGATTCAACAAGCGATTTAAAAGCAGATTTAATTCTTGTTGCTGTTGCTGACAAATCTGTTATTGACGTGATATCGAATTTCTCAGCATCACAATTAGTTGCTTTTACCGCAGGAAGTGTCTCCTTAAATGATTTATATGAAACCACAAATCGAGCTGTTTTCTATCCCCTACAAACTTTTACAGAAAGCCGAGCACTTAATGTTGATCAAATACCTATTTTATTAGAATCAACAGATTTTGAAGTGAATGAGATTCTAATTTCTTTTTGTAATAAAATTGGATTCAAAGCTCATTTGTGTAATTCCGAAACAAGAAAGCGTATTCATTTAAGTGCAGTATTCGTGAACAATTTTGTCAATCATGTGGTTTATTTAGCACAAAATGAAGCAAAGAAAAACGAACTAGATTGGTCACTTTTTGAACCATTAATGACGGAAACTATTGAAAAATTAAAATCACTATCACCCTTTGAAGCGCAAACAGGACCAGCGAAACGAAATGATGAACAGATTGTTCAAAAACACCTTGCATTATTGAGTGGGAGAAAAAAAGAAATTTACGAGTTGCTTTCCAAAAGTATCTCTGAAACTTATCTAAAGAAATGAAAAGTTATAAAGAAAAATTAAACGCGATTAAGGTTTTCATGTTTGACGTCGATGGCGTTTTAACCGATGGATTGGTCTTTTTAATGAAAGATGAAGTAGTGAGAGCCTTGAATGCTAAGGACGGTTATGCTTTGCAATATGCTTCCAAAATGGAATATAAAATCTTCATCATAACTGGAGGACATTCTACGGAGGTAAAAGAACGATTACTAGGACTAGGTGTAACAGAAGTGCATTTAGCAACTCATCATAAATTGAGTAAATACCATGAACTAAAAGAAAAGTATGGATTTTCAGATGAGGAAGTTTTGTACATGGGAGACGATATTCCTGACCTCCCGATTTTAAATTTGGTTGGTGTTTCTACCTGCCCACAAGATGCTTCAATAGATATCAAAGCAGTTGTCAATTATCAGTCTCCTATCAACGGTGGAAAAGGATGCGTGAGGGATGTTATCGAACAAACCCTCCGAGTTCAAGGAAACTGGATGAGCGACAAGGCTTTTGAATGGTAGAAAATTTAAATTATTGATTTTTAGAACTTACGCCATTTAACCACCCTCAATTTCTTCAATTTAAAAAACAATTTCACCTTGGATATTCTAACGTAATCTAAATTTTTTCAAAATGGAATTTTTTCAATCAATGTTTTCAACTGAAAGCACAAATTCATAATAGAAGAACTTTCAAAATTTTAACTTTAATAAAGATAAAAAGCTTTAAATCTATTCAATTATTTATAAATTTGAAAAAAATAAAAAAATGAAACAAAACGCTACTAAAAACAATTCTAAATTAGCTCAGTACACTGCTGTTGCTGGAGCAATGATAGCATCATCTGCTGTAAATGCACAAGCGGTGAATATTGATGTAAATCCTGATGTTGTTGTTGATTCTCTTTCTCCAACTTATGCGCTAGATTTTAACAATGACTCAAGTCCAGAGCTTACTTTTGGTGTTCAATATTTAGCAGGTGAAGGTTCTCAAAGTGGAATTAATTTCACTTATGCTGGAGTTGCAGGTGCTGTTGTATTAAACACTGGTGTAACCTTGTTAGGTGCAACATCTTCTTCTTCCTCTTTTACACCAACTGTTCTAAACACAGGGGAGGCAATATCTTCTACAGGAAATTTCGCTGGAAGTTCTACAAACC
>JBILQY010000093.1:0-8418 GCA_044372955.1 Crocinitomicaceae bacterium
TTGCCAATGGATTTTCGTAAATATTAATGCTACTAAGAACAGTATCAACACATCCAAATTGCGAAGTAGAAATTAATTGAAGATTTACAACTCCAGAACTTGGAAAACTTACAGGGATGGAATCACCAGCATAATTTTGAGTTCCATTAACAACCCAACTGTGTGTCATTGGCGAACCATCACCATTGGTACTTGAACTTTCTAAAATAACCTCGTCTCCCACACAATTATTAGGCATATTAATCAGCGCATTTGGAATTGTATTGATTGTTACAGTTCTGACAACATTGTCTGTACAACCCAAATCAGTGGTTGCAGTTAAAGTAACTGTGTAATTTCCTGGACTTGGAAAAACATGGTTAAAATCGGTTGTATTTGATGTAAACCCATCTGAGGAAGCCCAACTGTAACTTGAAATAATTCCATTTGTTACTGATGTGGTATTATCTAAAACTAGAGGCACACCATCACAAACAGTAGAGTCTGAAAAATTTGGTAAAATATTTGAAGGAGTTAAGATTGCTTGTAATGTGGCAACACAACCATTAGCTGAAGTTATATTACAAGTTACTACTTGTCCTTGTGTTGGATTTGCTATTGTTGTTGTCGTTGTAGTAGCACCATTGCTCCATAAATAACTAGAAAATCCTATTGGAGCTGTTAATACTGCAGAGTTTACTCCATTCGTATTTTCACAATACCTAGAATCAATAGCAAATGGTGCACAACCTGCATCTACGTATGCATATCCATAATGTGCTCCTTCTGTGCAATCTTCTGTTGAGAATTCTAAAGTCAAAGTTTGTCCAATATAATTAGAGGCGTCAACTCCAATTGTTTGCCAATTCAAATATCTAACATTATTAGGAGCAGAATTAAAACCAGAAGTGCCCGTTCCTGCAACAACCAAGTAATAAGTACATGGAATGTTATTACCGTTTTGATCTATTAATTTTGCTTCAAAGCGAGGTTTTTGATCTGGATCATGATTTGAAGGAGGATCCTGAAGAATAACAGCATATTTGTAAATAATCAAACTTGATTGAGGGGTGATGGTAAACTGATAACGAAGTTTTTCTGTTTGCTTTCCAGTTGATGAATTCCCGAGTCGTGCCGAGTAAAGACTACCAGGAGCTACTCTATTAACGTTATCTCCAGTAATTGGATCTGTTCCACCCGTCATAATAACTTGTCTGCCTGTATTAGTAGCTGAATTATTTGGAGCAACGTCCATTCCAAAAGAAGAATTTGCTATTGGAGCATTTACTCCAAGTTCTCCAGTCCAATTGGTAAAATTTCCTAATTCAAAATCTGAGTTCAAACAGCCTACAGTTTGAGAAAACAATGAACTTGAAATAAATAGAATTATTGAAGCGTAAGTTAGATTTTTAAACAGTTTGGAGATACTTTTCATAATTTTTAGATTATGGTTTTTAGACGCTGCAATCAAAGTTTTAGTTGCAAAAGTTTTAACTTATTTTAATAATTCAATAACACCAGCTGCTCCTTGACCTGTTCCAACACACATAGTTACTACACCATATTTTTGCTTTCTTCTTCTTAATTCATTGATGATTTGAACGCTCAATTTAGCTCCAGTACATCCAAGTGGGTGACCTAAAGCAATTGCTCCACCATTTACGTTTACGATTTCAGGATTGACACCTGTTTCTCGCACAACAGCTAGAGCTTGAGAAGCAAAGGCCTCGTTTAATTCAAATAAATTGATGTCATTCAAACTTAATCCTGCCTGTTTTACTGCTTTTGGAATTGCATCAATAGGACCAACACCCATGATTCTTGGTTCAAGACCAACAACAGAATAAGAAATCAATCGTGCAATTGGTTCTAAATTCAATTCCTTGATCATCTTTTCAGACATAACCATAACAAATGCTGCTCCATCTGAAGTTTGTGAAGAGTTCCCTGCTGTTACTGAACCGCCATTTGCGAAAACAGGTTTTAATCCAGCTAAAGCTTCTAAAGTACTTGCGCGAGGTCCTTCGTCCGTGTCAACGATATAATTTTTAACTTGTCTTTTTTCATTTTCATCTAAGAAAATATGTTCAACTTCGATTGGAACGATATCTTCTTTAAAACGACCATTTTTAATTGCATCTAATGCTTTAATATGTGAGTTCAATGCAAAAGCATCTTGGTCTTCTCGTGATACTCCAAATTGTTTAGCTACAGCTTCTGCTGTCAACCCCATTCCCCAATACCAATCAGGGTTTGATTTTGCAACTTTCGCATTTGGAACAATTCTCCAACCTCCCATTGCCATCACTGACATTGATTCAGCTCCTCCAGCAATTATACAATCAGCCATTCCAGCTTCGATTTTCGCTTGCGCCAAGGCAATTGTTTCAATACCAGAAGAACAATAACGATTTACAGTCATTCCAGGAACTTTGTCTGTTCCCAACCCCATAAGTGAAATCAATCGACCCATATTTAAACCTTGCTCAGCTTCCGGTGTTGCATTTCCAACAATTACATCGTCAATTCTGTCTTTATCTAAATTGGGAATACTTGCAACTAAATGTTTAATAACTGCGGCCGAAATGTCATCTGGACGAGTAAATCGAAATCCACCTTTTCCTGCTTTTCCTACTGCAGAACGAAATCCTGCTACGATGTACGCTGTGTTATTGCTCATTTTCTTAATTTTATAGTTATACAATTACTTTTTTACTTTTTGTCTAATTATTTCGATAATCATCGGTAATAAAGATAATCCAATTATTCCAAATATTACCAATTCAAAATTCTTTTGTACAAATTCAAGATTTCCAAAGAAATATCCCAATAATGTTAATCCTAAAACCCAAACCGTACCGCCAATAATATTAAAGCGAATAAATTTAGAATATTCCATTTGTCCGATACCAGCAACAAAAGGTGCGAATGTTCTTACAATTGGTACAAAACGTGCAATTATAATGGTTTTAGGTCCATGCTTTTCATAGAATTCATGCGTTTTGTCAATGTACTTTTGCTGCACAATTTGACGCCCTTTGATTTTCCAACTTAATACCTTGAGACCAATGGTTTTACCAAAATAATAATTCAGACCATCACCTAAAATGGCTGCAACAACCAATAATCCGAGTACTAGCCAAAGATTTAATTCGGCTGTTTGACCATCTTTTACGACTCCTGCACAAAATGTTCCTGCAGCAAAAAGCAAAGAATCTCCAGGCAGTAAAGGCATTACCACTAAACCCGTTTCAACGAAAATGATTAAAAACAGAATGGCATAAATCCAAATTCCATAGTCTTGAATTAAGATAAACAAGTAATCATCAAGGTGTAATATAAAGTCAATCAATTGTTTAATATAATCCATTAGTCGAGTTGTAAAGTTTGATCAATTTTTTCTATCCAGGCGTTAATACCACCCTCCATAATAAAAACGGAATTTAATTCAAATTCTGTTTCTAATAAATTCGCAACTGCCTCAGCTCTTTTTCCTGATTGACACATTACAATTATTTTTTTATCACTTGGTATTTCTTTTATTCGTTCGCTGATTTCTCCCATAGGGATGTGCAGAAAGCCTATGTTGCAATTTTCAAATTCATAATTTTCTCGAACGTCAACGATTAACGCTTCGTTTTTTTCAATTGCTAGCTTACAATTTTCAGGACTTATTAATTCCATAGAGTTGTTTTAGCAAAGATAAAATTTTGAGTTATGTAAATGACATTCAACTTGATTTTAGTTGAAAAAATCTGAAAATGATTCAAAAGTCCTTTAATCTTCAAAAAAAGTGGCTGCTATTTCAACCAATCGATTACAATCCGTTTTTTCAAGTGGATGTGGTGTATTTGGTAAAACGGAGAAACTTGCTTGCTGCATCAGTCCAAAACACCTAGCGCTATCCTCCAAATTAGCAGTTGCATCTTTGTCACCCAAAGAGATCAATACAGGACAGTTAATTTGTTGAAAGTCTTTTTCATCCAAGGGTGGATTTGAACCCATGTTTTGAAGCATTTTGGCTGTTTTTAGCAACACATCCGTCCATTTTTCTCCATGAATTGACTCTAAATGAGAGGCAAATTGAGGAACTTTTTCTTCAATTAATTGTGGATTAAGCAATTTAGTTTCTTTCCAAGCACTTTCTTCATTCCAAAACAACTTGGTTCCATGACACAACACTTTTTCAACTCGATCTGGAAAATGTTTCGCTAAAAACAAACCCACATAACCACCCATGCTGTAACCAAAAATCTTAACTTTTTTGATTTCTTTTTTGTCTAAAAAATCAATGACGGCTTTTGAAAATAATTCAATAGAAAATTCGGAAGGTAGTTTGGTGTTGCCATGTCCAGGGAAATTGATTGTCAGGCTATTTTCAAATCTCGAACTAATTTTAGTTAATTGATTGGTAGTTCCAATTGCTCCGTGAAGAAATAGAATAGGGTTCATTTGAAGAATTTAAGTGGGATTTAATCAGCTTTTAACGCCAATAGTTTTAATTTGATTTGCTCTAACTTGGAAATTACTTTATCAATATTATTTTCTTCAGTAACTTGAAGTTTTGGTTCTTTCGATTTGAGCGCTTTTTTTGCCCCATCAAGTGTGTAACCTTCTATTTTAACTAACTGATAAATCTTGTTAATTTTTTCAAGTTCTTTAACCGTAAATAAACGATTTCCTTTTTTATTTTTCTTTGAAACCTCAAATTGAAATTCCTTTTCCCAAAACCTTAATAATGAAGTATTTACATCCAAAAAATCAGCAACTTCCCCGATGGAGTAGTACATTTTGCTAAGTTGTTGAATATCAATTAAAGGCATAAATTAACTTGAATTTGAATTCGAAAATAGTTATAATTTTGCAACCGCCATGTTGAAATCTCCATTTCACTTATTTTTTTTACTGACGTTCTTTTTGTTTTTTGCAACGAATAGTTCAGCTAAAACAAGTTATAAGCCTGATTTTTTCGGAGTTTACGGCGATACTTTACCTAAAAAAAGTAATCCAAAAGTTGATGCGATTATTTCTTATGCCAAAACATTTTTAGGCGTTCCATATCGTTACGGTGGCTCGACTCCTTCAGGATTTGATTGTTCAGGGTTCATAAATTACATTTTTGGAAACTTTGGTTTTAGCTTGGTTCGTTCGAGTTATGGTCTTGCAGAATTAGGAGAAACCATTGCGCTTTCAGAAATCCAGCCTGGAGATTTAATGTTTTTCAAAGGTAGCAACGTCAACTCCACAAATGTTGGTCACGTCGCAATGGTCATTGATGTGACGGCTGACGAGATAAAATTTATTCATTCTGCTAACGGTGGTGTGCAGATTACGAATTTTAAAACTAGCAAGTACTACATTCAACGTTATGTGAAAACCAAACGCTTGGATTACGGGGGGTACTAACTAAATTGTAAAAACATTTATAATGTGGAAATATATAATATAAAGCATCCATTTGTAAAAGAAATTATGAAGCTAATTATTATATTTTTCATTTGCATTAATACAGAATATATAATTTGCCAATCTGATTCTAATTTTAGAAAGTATTTAAAAGTTAGTATGATTGGAAAGAAAAAAGTTGAGATTGACAGCGATTCAACCATATTTAAAACAACTTATTTAGGGAAATTAGAAATGAAGGAATTAGGATTTCATTCAAAAGATATTACTTATAATGTTCTTTCTCAATTTTATTCTGTAAAAGCTGCAAATAATAGACATGGTCATAGTATATTGATATTTACAGACGAAATAGGAAAAGTAATTAGAAAATATACATTTAATCTACCAAATGAATTACCAACAGCGATTAAAAATAATGGATTAGTTTTTGGAAACCAAGTTTTGCGATATTTATCACTTCCTCCAGTTTTTTGTATTCCGAGTGGAGAATGTTTTGAATAATTTACAAAAAATCCTTCCAGGCAATTGCATAAAAAGAGAGTTTGAAAATCAAAAGATTGAAATAAATAATTTACCTTAGATTTTGGGTTATTAACCGTTTTGAACGGTTCCGAAATCAAAACCATTCACAATCTTTATTGTTACATAATTATGGAAGAAGAAAAACTGAATGAGCGCCGGCAATGGCTTTTTATTTTTCTTGTTGGTTTGTTTATCACCAATGCGGTTACAGCAGAACTAATCAGTAATAAATTAATTCAAATTCCGATTTCTTTTGACCTTTTCGGAAAAGAATTTGGACCCTTTACAACGATCGTTGGAATTTTACCTTGGCCAATCGTATTCATTTTGACAGATTTATTAAATGAATTTTATGGTTTCAAAGCAGTAAAACGGGTTTCATGGATAACTGCTATTTTAATCGCCTATTGCTTTATAATCGTTGGTGTTTCATTGTCAATACCTGCGGTTGAAATTGAGGGTTCAAAATTGGCGACAAATGAATCATATAATTTGGTTTTTGGACAAGCACAAATGGTTATCGTTGGCAGTATTGCAGCATTTTTAATTTCACAGTTATTAGATGCTTATGTCTTCAATTGGATAAAAAAGAAAACTGGAAATAAATTCATTTGGCTGAGAAGCACAGGGAGTACATTGTTTTCTCAACTGATTGATACGTATGTTGTTTTATATATCGGTTTTGTTCTTCCGGGGTCCCTGAAAATGAAAGATTTTTTAACTATTGCACCAACAAATTATACCTTAAAAATAGTAATCGCAATAAGTTTAACTCCTTTGATTTATGTTGGTCACTATTTAGTTAGACGCTATTTAAGATCCACAGAAAATTAACTACAGATAGATTATTTTTAATTTTTTGAAGGTTGTAATAAAAAGCTAAAAAATCTAGTGATTAAGTGACGAAAATCACTTTTTAATGTGATGTAAGTAACAAATTAACAAAGCGCATCCTTCTAATTTTGTCCTATTAAATTCAAAAAAAATGAAAATAGAACAGATTTATACAGGATGTATCGCTCATGCAGCATATTACCTAGAAAGTAACGGAGAAGCAGCAATTTTTGACCCACTAAGAGAAGTGCAACCTTACATCGATCGAGCAACGAAAGACAATGCAAAAATCAAGTATGTGTTTGAAACGCATTTTCACGCAGATTTTGTTTCTGGTCACTTAGATTTAGCAACAAAAACAGGAGCAACTATCGTTTATGGACCAACAGCAAAGCCAGGATTTGATGCATTGGTTGCTGAGGACAATCAAGTATTTGAAGTTGGAAAATACAAAGTTAAAGTGATTCATACTCCAGGACACACAATGGAAAGTACAACCTACTTACTCATTGATGAAAAAGGAAAAGAACACGGAATTATTAGTGGAGACACCTTATTTATTGGTGATGTTGGACGTCCAGATTTGGCACAACACGTAATCGCTGACTTAACCCAAGAAAAATTAGCAAACCATTTATTTGACTCGTTGAGAAATAAAATTATGCCTTTAGCGGATGATTTAATCGTTTATCCGAATCACGGTGCAGGTAGTGCTTGTGGTAAAAAAATGAGTAAAGAAACTACGGATACACTTGGAAATCAGAAGAAAACAAATTACGCGCTTCGTGCTGATATGACGCGAGAAGAATTTGTGAAAGAATTATTGACTGGCTTAACAAACCCTCCAGGATATTTCCCTAAAAATGTACTAATGAATATTCAAGGTTACGAAAGTTTGGATACAGTTATGGATCGTGGAAATAAAGCTCTTTCTCCACAAGAATTTGAGTTAGTTGCAACAGAAACACATGCATTGATTCTAGACACACGCGCACCAGAAGCTTTTGCAAAAGGATTTATTCCTAACTCCATCAATATTGGATTAGAAGGAAGTTTTGCAATGTGGGTTGGTGAAATGATTACTGACATCAAGCAAGAAATTTTATTAATTACGGAAAACGGAAAAGAAGAAGAAGCAATTATTCGTCTATCAAGAGTAGGTTATGATCATACGATTGGGTATTTGAACGGAGGCTTTGAAGCATGGAAAAATGCAGGTTTTGAAAATGATACTGTTACAAGAATGAGCGCATCAGAATTAGAAGTTTTTTATTCAAATGAACCTTTAATAATTGACGTTAGAAAGAAAAGTGAGTATGATTCTGAACATATTGTTAATGCTATAAACATTCCTTTAAATGAATTGAATGCACGTTTCATTGAAATTCCAAAAAATCAAGCCTTTATCCTTCATTGTGCTGGCGGATATAGAAGTATGATTGCTGCATCAATATTAAAATCAAGAGGTTTTGAAGATTTTAAAGATGTTGAAGGTGGAATGACAGAAATCTTAAAAACAGCAATTCCAAAAACGGAATATGTTTGTCCGACTACTCTTTTATAAAAAATAAGTTTTTCACTTAAAAAGGCTACTTCATTTGAGGTAGCCTTTTTTATTTTATAAAAATCCAATTTTAGTCCGAGTGATTTAAACAGACTAACTAAATTTACGCA
>JBILQY010000095.1:0-8378 GCA_044372955.1 Crocinitomicaceae bacterium
ATTCAAGTGTGCATCGAGTGAGCAATAACGATTTGCAGGTAAAAACAGCATTAAAAACGCCACCAAGCTCACGAAGTAATAATGGTTTAGGTAATTTGTTTTGTCGAGCAGTTCGATATAAGTGAAACTCAGAAATAACACAACGGAAGCGATGCGATAAAAGAAGCCTAACATAAAAAACAAGGCACTCACAAACAGCAAAACAAAAGGCAAAAACATCCAATTTCCATGAAGTGGTTTTACCCATTCAAAACCGAGAAATGGGAAGAAAAAGGTAGGTTCGATATACAATTTTTGCACCCAACCATTTAAAACAAAACGCGAAGTACCAATAAGCATCAAAGCCCCAAAAATTATTCTGAAAACAATTAGTGGAGCAATGCTAACCTCTTGAAATGGGTTAAAAAATTGGTGAATTTTCGTTTTATCAATCACCGTCGTTGTCTTGATAAGTTATAAGAATTCCAAACGATGCGGTCATATCTGTTTTAATGAATACGACTTGTTCTGAAATAGCATTGAATAAATTTTCTAAAGCAGTTTGATTTTGTGTTAACTCTATTTCAAGTGTGGAATTAAACGGTGAGAATAAACCGTCAATCGCTTGGAATTTGGTTTTTATTGTATTATTTAAAGTTGATTTATCTAAAGCAATTAAGTAATCATCAAAGCCAATTCCGTCTTGTCCGTTTGTTCCAATTCCTGAATAGATTTCAGCAATACTATTTAAACTTGCTTTAAGAATTGGTAGTGAATAACCCGAATAGCGCGCTTCAATATATTCTGGACGTTGAATTCCCAAGCTATATTTCCCAAGTGGAATACCTAATTTAGCCGCTTTTGCTTCTTCCCAGTCTTGACAAAAATCGTTTACTAACATTGAAAACATCGATGTAGATTCATTTCCTGTTGAAGCAATAAATGTTGATTTAAAAGAAGACCAAGCCGATACAACAGCGTCTGTTTCTGCTTTCATTTTTTGAATTACGTCCAAACAATATTGACCATAGGCCACGTCGGATGTAAGGTTTGCGTAGGCATTTGAATTAAAAAACAAATAATCTAAAGCTGCTAATCCAACTGCATCTGCATTAGTAGCTGTTGCTAAATTATAAGTTCCGGCTGTGATGTTTGAACTAATTTGTGTTGTATCTGTAGGGAAAGTTCCGATTGCGCCTTTAAACCCTGTATTCATCGCTGGACCAAAATCAAATGTTTTAACACGTTGAAAACTCAAGTAACAAGCTTTCCATTGTGATTTTACGTCTTCAAAAACTCCGATAGAAGGATTGGTTTGAAAGGCTGCAAACAAAAGTTCAAGGCTATCAATTTTGGTTTTAAAATCGGCATAACGTGGCTGGATAATGTTGTCCGCAAAATTCTGCAACAAGGCTGCTTTATCAAAATTATCTTGATTTTTCTTGTCTTTATCACAAGAAGTTACAAAAACTAAGATTCCAATTAAAATTCCAAAAAAGATACGATTCATTTTGTTTCTTGTTTTAAACTTAGTATTTAGCGTCTAGTTCTGAGATGATTGCGTTCAAATCAGCAACGGTCATTTCCCAGAAATTTGATTTGTACAAATTCATCAATGAAGTATGTGAAGTTGGCGTAAATCTTCTTGTTGCCTCAGGTGCGTATCTTAAATTCCAAGAGAATGCATAGGCCTCAGAAAGTGCGTGTAAATATTTTGCGTCATCATTTCCGAAGAATCCAATGGCATCTTGCAAATATTTTTTCGCTTGAAAGGCTGAAATTTCTTCCCATTCTTTAGAAATCGCTGTGATAGCTTTATCGCGATCTGTTAAATAATTATTGCTAATCGCAGCTCTTCCTTTTCTGAAATTTGACATCATATCAGCATTTGAATTTAAAGTAGCGTTTTGATTGTTGCAGTACTTGCCCCAGAAATCATTTGGTATTATTGTTGGGAAATCAATTCCAACTCCGAAATAACCAAATGCTTCATCGAAATGATGTTCCATTGCTGTATAATAAAGTCCGTTTGCAGCATCAACAGCTGTTGCGTTATCTACATCCATTTTTGATGAACTGAAATATACGTTTAAAGCTTGGTTCATAAATACAGCTCCCATCAAACCTTTTTCGATGAATTGTAAATATTCCTTTCCATTTTCATCAAATAAGTAAGTTGAGGTTCCAGAAGTCAAAACCCCAGCTTGACCGTCAGCTGCTTGTGAACTAAAAGAAACACTTGCAAGCGCCAATTTATCCATCCACGTTTCAAACAAGGCTTGATCCACAGAAAAACACTTGTCTTTTAACTGTTTTGTTGAAGTGAAGCTAAAATTTCCATTTCCATTTCCTCCTGTGTTTGCAAACATTGCTTTTAAATCGTCAGCTGAGATTGATGCATTGATAGACGTTTTCATTAATGAAACCATTTCGCGCAATTGATTAAGACGTTCTGTTTGTCCACTAAAATTAACTGTAGTATTTCCACTTGCATCTGTAAAAGAGTAAGTAGTTGGAATTGTATATGGAGCCTCGTAGCTACAAGAACCATCGTCTTTTTTTGCTTCATCTGAATAATTATATGCTGCTGGATCAGTACAGCCTTTTTTCTTACAGCTAGTAAATGAAACAATTGCAAAAACTGCGATTGCAATAATTTTTATATTAGAGTTTTTCATTGTAAATTATTTGATGACAAAATTCGTAAGAGCAAGGCTTTGGTGCAATACCACAAAAAAGGTATATTAGAATGGTTCTAAATAAAAACACCTTTACTCAAGTAGATAAAAGATATCAATTAACCTATTGATAATTTGAATTTTTAATTTGAATGAACGAACTTTAGTACATTTGCGACCAAAAAATAAAATCATGCGTCTTTTAGTATTGTCCTTTTTTATATCGATTACAGTTTTTAATTTTTCTCAAAAAACTAGAACGGTTGCATTCTACAATGTTGAAAATTTATTCGACACAATTGACGGTGCAAATGACGACGCAGAGTATCTACCTAATTCGAAATCAGAATGGATTACAAAAAGATACAATGAAAAACTAAATCATATTCGTCAAGTATTAAATGATATGGGAAAACCAATCGTTGCAGGGTTCAGTGAAATTGAAAATGCAAATGTTGTTCGGGATGTTATTAAAAACCAAAAAGCCTATAAAAACTATGGCGTTGTTCATTATGACAGTAAAGATGCTAGAGGTGTTGATGTTGCTCTAATTTACGACAGTTGTAAATTAAAATTACAGCAATCTGGTTTTATTCGTTATGTATTACCTGGAGATACGGTTCCAACTTCTAGAGATATTGTTTGGGCGAAATACAAAGTTAAAAAAGAGACATTTTTCGTGCTTGTAAATCATTGGCCTAGTCGTCGTGGTGGAACAGAAGCAAGTGAAGCAAGAAGAATTAAAGCTGCTGAAAGTGCAAAATCATTTATCGATTCAGTTTTAACAAGCGATAAAAATGCAAAAATCATACTAATGGGAGATTTGAATGATTATCCATCAGATAAAGCTCCTCAACTAATAGCAAAATCATTGAATCCAATGATTGTTAAAGAATCAGGAAAATTTGGCGGAACATACAATTACAAAAGTGCATGGGAAATCATGGATCATATTTTTGTTTCCGAAGGATTAAAAAGCACTGGCAAAATTAAAGTAGTAGAAAAATCAGGTAAAATTCACTCTTTTCCTTATTTATTGGAAGAATTCAAAGGTCAAATTGTTCCATTTAGAACCTATGCAGGCACTAAATATCTTGGCGGTTACAGCGACCATTTGCCAGTTTCAATAGAGATTACTGTTCCTTAAAAACAAAATAATTCCTTTTTTTTCAAAGTCACGTTTTGGCGTTTTGTTGAATTATCATTGTGGTAAAATCAACGAACGATGGACATACAAGTAATCAATGGCAAAAGTTTAATATTGGACGAAAGGAAATGGATAATTTCTAAAAATCCAACCTGTCAAATTAACTCCCAGAATGATCATTCAATTGAAATCATAAATGAAAATGGTATAAAAGCAGAAGTTCCGAAAGAAATTATTTCGGTAAACAAAGTTCAAGCGAGTGACAACCAGCTTTTTTTAACGGAATCACTATATAATCGATTCATTGTCGAACCAGAAAGAGCACAATCATTTAAAAAGTTTAATGAATTATTTCTTCAAAACAAAGAGCGCATTTTAAGCAATTCCGAATTAATTTTATCAAAGGCAGAATATTATTTACTTAAACCAGATTTTCTTACTAGTGGCAGTAGTCAGGGAGGAGTTTTTAACTATTGTTTGGGTGATTTATTGTCCACTTTTAAACTGGAATACACAGATCAAACAGAAGCAAAATATAAAAAGGAAGGATTAAAGTTAGTATCAATAAAAGGTTCTTCTTTAAGTGGACGTTGTTTCACAATTTATTGGTCAAAAAAAAATCAAAAGCTATTAAATATCAACTCTTTAGATAAGGTGACAACTAGTTCATTTACTGATACATTACAAAAATTGAAAAATAATTTAGGTAAAAACCAAAACCCTAAAATTGACTTTCAGCATGTTGCTTTGGAACAACTACTTAAGGAAATCGGAAAAAAAAATTAAGGCTTTTTTTACACTTGCTTTGAAGTTCATTATTCTCGAAAAAGACTTTTTTTAATCAAGAAACTGGAATGAGTTGTTAACAATGAACTGAGTTATCAACAAGTTCAATTGTTAAAAAATTAAAAAATGTATCTTCGCTAGCTTGTAAAATCAAGCAATTTATATAAAAATGAAAATTATGGGAAAAAAAAATACTCTTAAGGTAAAGTTAATTACCTTACTAATTTGCTTTTCGTTCTTAAATGCATTTTCTCAAGCTACTATTAAGGTAACAGTAACATCTGTTACGACTTCAGGTAGCGTGGATTGTGATGGTTTTTTACAAGGAGATAGTGATTTTGTTTGGGAATATACTGCTACAGACAATACGTTAGGTTATACGAATAATACTCCAGCATTATTTGGAATATTTGATTTCAATTACACGAATACTACTGGTAATGGCCCAATAAATTTTACTGCCAATGCTTTGTTTTTTGATAGACAATACATTTGTCCATCGGATGTTCCAATTACTATAAACTTAGCTTGGGAGGCTTATGAAAATGATGATGCAGGGAATTATGATGTTTTAGGTTTAACCGATGGAGAGTCAGGACTACAAAATGTTTCAATGGCAGTTCCCGCAACTCCAGGTATAGCAAATTATAGCTTTTCTGCAAGTGGTTCAGCGGGTTGTCCTTCTGCGGTAAATTACACCATTAACTTAACAGTAGAACGCGTTAATTTAGCAACGACAGTTATAATTTTACCCGATGATATTTGCAATGCAACATTAATGAATACGAATACTTCTTATAATGTTGCGATTTGTCAAAGCAATACTTTGCAACCTAATGAACCAAGAGCAGGTGATGTTGATGTTAATCAATCATCAGCATGGTTTCGTTTTGTAGCTCCTGCTTCAGGAGCAGTTGAAATTTCAACGGATAATGGTGGAACAGAAATTGGAACTTATTTTCAAATTTATCACGCTGCCGATGGTGGTGCATGTAATACCGGATTACAACCTTTAACTAGTGCTGTAATTAAAGATAAATTTGAGTATTTATCGCACATTCAATTTTCAGATGGAATTGACGAACTTGGGTTGGACCCAGAAGCTCAATTAACTTTAGATGCATGCGACCCTTTGCCGCTAATTAGTTATCAAAAATTAATTGCTGGTGAGACATACTATGTTCAATTGACCCAGGATGACACAGAAATATCAGGGTTGGTTGAAGTTAGAATTAACGATCTTGGTGGGAGTCCATCGGGTGATTCGGAAGATATCCCTTGTCAGTCTCCTTCAGTTACTTATGGAACAAATGTAATCAGCACAGATGCAGGTGCTGCTTCCGTAACATTAGATTTTGGTTGTGCTTATGATGGTGGAAATGATTACGCTGAAACTGGCGCTCCACGTGCAGTTACCGATTATAATCCCGAAAATTATCATGCATACGATTATGATCATGTTGCTGCTAATAATCCCGTTGTAAATGAATCAGTTTGGTTAAATTTCGTTGCTCCAAACAGTGGAAGAATGATTTTTGAAGCTGACTATCAAAGTGGAGCTTATGGAGAAAACAATGCTTTATTTGGTTATGATGTTCGTTTTTCACCTGGAGTTCCTTCTGATTATTCATGTGCTAATCTTGAGTTTATAGCTCAAGATGAAGGTGGAACCAATAGTTTTCTTGGAGGAGACCCAAGTGCTCGTATTGATAGAAGATGCCTAGAACCAGGTTATAAATATTACGGAATGGTCGATCCATCAGATAATTTGACGCCTTTCAGCTCCCAAAGTATCAAATCATGGTTGTACGACCCAAGTATTTCGGACCCAACGTTAAATTCTCCAGGAAATGATATTCTTTGCTTGACAATGCAAAATCCGCTTTATGAGGTTCCCGTTATTCTTGCAAATACCAATCCAACATTTCAAGCTGTGGCAGGTTCAAATGTGTTCTCTTGTAGAGAATTTTTAGCTGGTGAGCCAGCATCTGAATCAAATCCAGCTAATCGTGCTGATCAAACAGTGTGGCATTATTTTACAGCACCACCATCAGGTGCGGTTGAATTAAGCATTCGTGCTTATATTGGATTGGATTTATTACGCTATAATGTGTTTAAATTATTAAATGGAATTGACTGTTATGGTGGACTTCAGCCAGCAACATATACCGAAGATGGAACACGAAATACTGCAGTTGTTACCCCAATAATATCTGGTACAGCTGGATTCAGTGGAACTCAAACATCCGCATGTTGTTTAGAACCGGGTAAAATTTATGCAATTCAGATCGATGGTGGGTCACCAGGTGATGAAGGTCAATACATTATTGAATATATTCGTGAAGTTGCTAGTGATGCAGGAGATATTTACGTTGCTTTAGCTAATGGAGATACCGTTAAAGTGACGCAACCTGATACAGCTTATATTTGTTTTGGAGATACAATTGCCCCTGGTATCCTACTAAATGGTATAGGAGAATCTACTGCAGATTTACCTAGTTGTTTAGTTCCAGGTTATATACTTCACTCTTCATCAACAATTCCTTCAGATATTTCAACAATAGTTGCTATAGATACTGTTCAATCAATTGATGGTGTTTTTGTGAATAATGGTTCTGGTAATGGAACTTTTGGTAATCCAAACTTTAATCAATTATATTACCTCTCTCCTGCCGGCGATTTACCCGCAACTTGGGGAGATTTTAGTTGTATTAGTTCAACTTTAGAACAAGGAATTCCAATTGTATTTTTGCAAAACTTAAATGCAATTGTGAACTATGACAATGTTACTTGTACTGTTTCTTTCTCGGCAACAGGAGGTTTGAGTAGTTTCAATAATCTACCTTATAGCTATACAATTACAAATCCACTTGGAGGCGTTGCACAAACGGGTAACTTAACTCCTGGAGCAACAATTAACTATACCGGTTCAATCGCAGGAATTTATACCTTAACAATCAACGATGGTTCTTGTCCGAAAACATTCACTTTTGATGCAACCAATTGTGGAAATCCTTGTGAGCCTGTAACTGTAAATGTTTCTAAAGCAATTTGTCAAGGTGCTAGTATTTTGTTAGGTGGACAACTTCAAACGCTTTCTGGTGTATATACAGATGTTTTCCCAACGCCTGCTGGATGTGATAGTACTGTAATTACAACATTAACAGTTCTTCAAGCGCTTTCTTCAACAAATGAACAATCTATTTGTCCAGGAACAAGTGTACAAGTTGGAACTTCAACTTATTCTTCCCAAGGTGTTTACACTGACGTTTTACAATCAGTTGATGGGTGTGATAGTGTTGTTACAACTGTTGTGTTTATGTTGCCTTATCCAACTGCTACTATAGAAGCTTCATTCTGTGAAGGTGGATCTTATTTATTTGGTGGCGTAGAATTAACAGAAGCTGGTGTTTACCAAGATACCGTTTTTACACCTGGTTCTTGCGATACAATTCGAACACTTGTGTTAACAGTTGAAAATTGTGAGTTCTTAATCAGTAATGTCTTGACACCAAATGGTGACGGACAAAATGACACTTGGAAAGTAAGTGATCAAACTGTAATTGCAGGTTGTACAGTAAAAATCTATAATCGTTGGGGTCAGCCTGTTTACGAAACAGTTGACTATAACAACGAATGGGGAGGAACGAAAAATGGTGAAAATCTTCCAGATGGTGTTTACTTCTACTCTATAAAATGTGATTCCAAAGAATACACAGGTTCAATTAATCTTTTACGATTTAAGCAATAATTATTAACAAGTAAAAGAAATTAAAAACCTTAAAAAT
>JBILQY010000114.1:0-7747 GCA_044372955.1 Crocinitomicaceae bacterium
CTTGATCCAATTGCGCAAATTTTTTCTGAGCAAAAATGCTTATTGAAATAAGCTGAACAAGTGAAAGTAAAAGTATTTTTTTCATTTTTCTAATTTTATAGAATGAGTGAATTGATTAGCAATAAAATTCAAGGTTGTTTTTTCCCCTCTAAAGATAAAAGTCAGTTTATTTTGTTCTTCTGGAAATTCATTCATCAATAGATTGTAGTGAAAAATAATTTCATTTGATAAACCAATCGGTTTGGAACTTAGATAAAAGGTAGTTAGTCCATTTAGACCTATTTCGTTACCTTCCAAATGAAACTCTACTTTTTTCCCAACTGTTGAAATTTGAAGTCCTTCATTAATTAATTCTTCAATTCCTTGTTTTAATTTATAATCAGCTAAAGAAGTCTCTAGGTTTTTATTCAATAGATTTTTCTTTCTAAGAACTTGTTCTAAGTCATGTGTTGTTACCGTTAACGAAGCTTCAAAACAACCGCAGAAGTCATTATACTCAACTTCAGCAAAAGAGAAGTAATAATTATGAGCAAATGAAACATTGCTGATAAGTATGAAAAAAAAATAAATTCTAAATATTTTAAGCATGGGCGTAGCGAATATACGCATTTTATTTTTTTAACAACAGCTTGTTACTTCTATATTAAGTAACTTCGTGACATGCGGTGTTATTCTAGGATAAAGGTATTTTTAATCGTTTTTTTTATTTCCCAATTGTTTGCTTGTGAAAGCGAGCTAAATCCTTGTGAATGTGGAAGAAATCTAACTAAAACACTTGGGGAAATAGATGAAAAATTAGAGTCTGAGTGCGAAGACCATTTACTTAATTTAACACCTTTAGAGCGAAAAAAGTGGAATAAACGTATGCTTGATTGTTCCGAACAAAAATAAAAGTCCCGCAAAACGGGACTTTTATAAACAAACAACAACAAACAAATCCCTTCTAATTACATTTGTAATTTAACGAAGGAATACCTTTTCTCCTTTTGGTAGTTGTTCGTCAGGAGAAGAACTTTGATTCTTTCTCATCAATTTTTTAAGCTTTACAGCTTCTTTTTGCGAAATCTCTCGCAAGCTCATGGAACGATCTAAAACAAAATATTCTTTAGTTCGTGCATGGTGTCTTTTTGGTTCTAAGTAAACAATATCTCCTTCTTCAAGAATATCCTTTTCTATACTAAAGTCATTGTAAGCATGTAATTGGCTTAATGTTAAACCATATCTTTTTGATATTTGATAGAAAGAATCTCCTTTTTTAACAACGATATAATCAACTTTATTTTCATGAGTTTTTTTTACCGAAAATAATGCTGGCTGGTTGGTACTTACTGGAGCTAATGAAGAACCATCTAATTTAAACAATTCTAACTCTTCGATTAATTGAATTAATTGTTCTGCATATTTTGGATTTGTTGCATATCCTGCTGCTTTTAAACCATGTGCCCATGATTTATAATCAGTAAGTGAAAGCGAAAATAGTGATTCATAGCGTTTACGAGTAGTCAAAAACATACTATGGTCAATGTAAGAATCTTCAACTTTTGAATAAGAACGAAAACATTCATTTTTTGAATCATCATCTAAATATACTTTTTCGCCTTTCCAATCTGTGTGGCATTTAATTCCGAAATGATTGTTAGCTGTTTTGGCTAGTGTTGAATTTCCACTTCCAGATTCTAAAATCCCTTGAGCCATTGTTATACTTGCTGGAATTTTATATTGATTCATTTGTTGAATGGCAATTTTCTCATAAACTGAAACATATTCTTTTTTTGAAAGATTGCTAGTAGCATTCAAATAAAAAGAAAGTGATAATCCAAAAATAAATAAACCAATTGCTTTCATAACTGTTTTGTTATGAGCTTTAGAACGCTATTTTTTTTATAAAGTTTCGCTTTTGAAACTGAATTCTAATATTATTTTCAAGTTCAACGAATAAAATTCTCATAGAAATTCAATAATTTTCTCTAAAGCAATTCCTCTTGATCCTTTAAGTAGAATCAAATTATTTGACAATTCTTTCGATTTTATACGCTCTATTGTTTCGGAAGTATCTGCAAAACCATAAGAATTTTGTTTTTTAAAAAAAGATCCAACAGTTAGAAATTGAATTTCATTCTCAACACAGTAATCAATGATTTTTTTATGTTCTAGTTCGCTTTCCAATCCTAATTCAAACATATCACCCAAAATTGCTAATTTATTTGGGTGCTTAATTTCTTTAAAACTTTCTAATGCAAGACGCATACTTGAAGGATTGGCGTTGTAACAATCAATGATTAAAGTATTTCTTTCCGTCTTTTGAACTTGAGATCGATTATTTGTAGGTACATAATTTGAAATAGCTTCATTTATTTTCTCGTTTTCAACTTTGAAAATTGTTCCGAATGTAATTGCAGCTAAAAAATTCAGGAAGTTATATTTACCTACTAAGTTTGTTTGAATTATTGGGGAACTATAATCAGCTGATTTCCATTTTAATTCTACAAAAGGGTTTAATTGAATCAATTCTCCTATTATTTTATTTTCTTCAAGTGTTCCGTAGGTTAATTTCTCTAATTGAAATGAATTTGCTTTGTAATTTAAAATTTCATCATCACCATTGATAACGATTATACCTTGATTGTTTTTTAGAAATGAATATAGTTCACTTTTGGTTTCAATAACTCCTTCAAAACTTAAGAATCCTTGTAAATGAGCTTTACCAACATTGGTGATTATTCCATAATTTGGCTCAGCGATTAAACACAATTCTTCAATATCATTCGGTTTATTCGCCCCCATTTCAATAATGGCAATTTGATGTTCTTTCGTAAGATTAAGTAGTGTTAATGGAACTCCAATGTGATTATTTAAATTTCCCGCTGTGCAAAGCACTTTGTACTTTTTTGAAAGAACAACATTTATTAATTCTTTAGAGGTAGTTTTTCCATTACTTCCAGTAATACCAATTAACGGAATATTGAATTTTTTTCTATGGTAATTAGAAAGTTTTTGAAGAAAAATTAATGAATCTTCAACATGAAAGATATTTGATTCATTCGTAAAATCTTTGTTATCAACGATTGCATATTTTGCACCTAGTGCTATCGCTTTTTCAGCGAAAGTATTTCCGTCGAAGTTTTCGCCTTTTAAAGCAATATAGAGCGAATCTTTTTTGATTTTCCGAGTATCGGTTGAAACACCTGAAGTTTGATAAAAAAGTTGAAATAAATTTTCCATAAACAAATTTCAAAAAAAAAGCCCGATTAAATCGAGCTTCTTAAGTTTATTTATTTCCTTTTTTCGAATTAGGTCTTGAACTTCCGACTCTATCCATTGCACATCGGAATCCAATCATTGCGGATCCTTTATCTTCATCCAAGAATCTTCTGTTTCCAGGGGATAACCAGTATGCTCTATCAGCCCATGAACCTCCTTTATAAACTCTTGATTTATCAGAGATTAATGTAGTTGGCCATCCACTTGAACCATAAGATAAATCACTCCCGTCTTGTGATTTATTTTCGTGATTGTTTTGATACATAGCTTGCTTAGGATCTCTAATACCCTTATTGATATCATCGATTCTTTTCGAGTTATTGTAGAAGATTGACGATGCTAAATCACCATCTAAATAGTCTCTGTAATCATCTTGACGATAATTTAAACGACCAGCATTTTCCTCAACTGTTACATTTCTCCATCTTTGTTTACCTTTTGTCTCAGTAACAAATTCAGTCAAGCCGTTTCTTAAAGTCATAATCCAAGTTGTAATATTCGGATCTTGGTCATAGTTGTTAAATTTTCCACCAAGGTAATGATCCCATTCTGTTTTGTTAGATAAGTTATTATCCCCAGCCCCAAAAATAGAGTACATAACACCATTCGTTGAATCGTTAATAGATCCTCCGTCTAATACTTCATCAGCCCCGCCTATTCTAAAATCGGATAATTTTAAAATCTTTTCCTCTGATCTTTTGATACTTCCGAATAGAGCAACTTCCAAATAGTGAGAAGCTTTGGTACTGTTTCCTTTATTTTCAAGATAAATTGCTGTATCTAGAATAGCATTAATATCATCTAATACAGCAAACTGGTTTTTGTCATTAGTTGTAAGACCACCATTTGAAATATAATTTTGGCTTGGTGAATTGTACTTGTATTTCAAACCATCTTGTCTAGAGGTTACTTGCACTTTAGCAGCAGTAGTATTTACTAAATTACCTTTGGTGTCCACCTCTTTTTCTTCGCTTGTAGTATTTCCTTGTGAAAATTTAACGTTGAATATACTAGGATTTAAAGATAAAAGTTTAATTACCGTATCACCATCAGCGTCTTTTTGAGAAGCAATATCCAAAGTCATTCCTGTCATTTTAGATAAATCCCATTTTATTGGATCTTTTGATTTACTAAGTTTAGTTTTGTCTATAGATAAAATAACGGTATCTCCATTAGTTTTTATGTCAAAATCCAATGAACTAGCCTTTTTTTGATCGTAATTTGATATATATTTTTTATTTAAATCCAATGAGTTTTTAGTATTTGCTAAATACATAACCCTTGCGAACTCATTAACAAATTCTTTCATACCGTGAACATCATAAAGATTTGAGTTTGCTTTAACCGGTTTGTCATATAAACCGTCTGGAACTAATAATTGAGTTTTATAAACGTTTCCACGGAAAGGCATGAATTCTTCGAATACTTCACTAGACATAGGACGATAAACATCCATTACCCATTCAGAAACATTACCAGCCATGTGATATAAGCCATAATCATTAGGCCAAAAATCATCAACCCTAACAGTTATATCACCACCGTCATTTAAATTCCCAGCAACACCCATCATGTCACCTTTACCTCTTACAAAGTTCGCTTGAATTGCACCTGCAAATTGTTGTTCAGCTTGTCTAACATAGTGACCATCCCAAGGATATATTCTTCTGTCGTTAATATTTTCAGAATTTGGATCTAAATTCCCAATTAAACCTAAAGCAGCGAATTCCCATTCTGCCTCAGTTGGAAGTCGATAGTTTGGTAATAAAATACCATCTTCCAATTTAACTGGTCTTGAACCTAAACGACCGCTTTCAACATCTGCCATAACAGGGTCAAAGTTTTCAAGTTGATAAGGATCTCTTGGAATAGGTCTTTTTGCTTTTGTACCGTCATTTGGTTTTTTTTCTTTATCGTTTTTTAATGTGTATCCACCCTTATATTCAAAACCGTTAACATTTTTAGTAGGTTTTCCGTCGGTATATTCAACGATATAAGTCCCATTTAAATAATTTTCTGTACTGAACATATTTTCTGGAGCAGAAGAATATTTTGAATAATCTTCTTTTAAAGCCACTCCAACATCTGTATTATCATGATCTGATGTATTAGCAAAATGCCATTTGATAACACCCTCACGAACTAAAATAGCCTCATTTACACGGTCAGTTCTCCACTTACAAAAGTCATTCGCTTGTAACCATGAAACACCAACAACTGGATAATCACGGTAAGATGGGTGACGTAAATAATAAGTTACATATTTTTCTCTGTAACCTAAAGCTGTTCTCCAAGCAAGGGTATCTGGCAAAGATTTTTTGTAAACATGAGGATATGTTTTGTAGTAAACACGTTTCATCCAATACATGTATTCAAGCCAATGTAAATTAGTAACCTCAGTTCTATCAAGATAAAAAGAAGAAACAGATACTCTTGCAGCACGTGCATTCCAATCGTACATTACGTCTTGTTCTGTACGACCCATTGTAAACGTTCCACCTTCGATCATTACTAGTCCAGGACCAGTTTCTTGTTCTCTAGCATCGAATTTTTCGAAACCACCATTTTCATAGTTGTTGTATTCCCAACCAGTTGAAGATGATGTTTCTTTAGCACAAGATGAAATTAGCACCAATCCAATTAGTGTGATTCCAAATAAATTTAACTTAGTTATTTTCATAATATGATGTCTAGTGTAGAAAATAAATTCAAAAACATTAAAAAGTTACATTATTAAAAAGAAGGACAAGAAATTTTTCTAAAATTCTTAGCTTTTTTCTTACATTTTAGGTTAAGTCCCATTGAAACTTCGTGAGAACCTCCAGAAACACCGTTCCCTAATTTTGATACAGTTAAATCGTAACTATATCCAATTTTAAATTTGTCAGTTGTAATTCCAAAGCAAAGAATAAATGCATCTCTATTTCTGTACCAAGCACCAACCGTAAAATTTCCATATTTGATATAAGTACCAATACTTAATTCTTGAAAGCCATTTTGATATTGGTAAATTATATTTGGCATAATACTCGTTGTACTTGCGTAACGACCTTTGGAACCAACAGGAATGTCAGCACCCGCATGACCTGTAAAACGCATTGGCAATTTGGATTCACCTAATATCATTGATTCGTCAGGTCTATTCAAATGATGTACAGCACCTCCAAAGTAAAACCCTTTTCCAAAACCAACAAATCCAGCCGAAGCGTCAAAGAAACCTCTTCTTCCATTGCCTCTAGGAACGTCTCCAGTTTGATAAATAAATCCACGACGAGCGTCAATCATATCTCCAAATGTCAATTTATCCCAGTCTAAAAACTTTTGATAATAAGCTGCTCTTGCACCAAACATCAATGAAAATTTTCGATTAACTTTTAAATTGTAAGAGTAAATACCTCCTAACATGGTTGTTTGAATTGTCCCAGAACCTTGTTGGTCATGAGTAGCAATTATCCCAATTCCACCCGAAACACTTTTGGCATACGTGTCAAAAGCAGCACTGTATGTAACATAGTTTCCAGTTAATTGTGGCCATTCATTCCTGTAGTTTAGAGCAATCCTAGGGCAACCTGTAGAGCCCGCTAAAGCAGGATTCAAATAGATAGGATTTGAATAAAACTGAGTGAATGTAGGGTCTTGAGACCAACTTGCATTACCAAGCGAGGCAATGAATATCATTGCGAGTATAAATAATTTAGAGCCGTATGTCTTCACAAACTTAGGTTTAAGCACGAACAATCTTAACGAGGTTTTGGTTTTAAGGTTACAAATATCGAATATTTATTGAAATAAAAAAGATGTTTAGTCGTTTTTTCTTAGTTCACCATGGAAATCAAAGTAATTATGTACAATAATCGCCTTCTTTTATTTTTTGTTTTATTAGTAAACTTTTTTGGTTTTTCTCAAGGTTTTAAATACACTCTTGACTGGGAACAACAAATTTTAACGGATGCTAATGGAGCAAATTTTGTTTTTTCTCAAGTTAAAGATTGTGGTTTGGATAATGGAGTTCCTTTTTTCTTCGCAAAGGAAGAGGTTAAATTTAAAAACGCTGAGGTTAAGGTAAAAGCAATGAATTTTGAGGTAGCTCCTGAAATAGATAAAAAGCACCTCAGTTATCTTAATTATGAGTTGTCAGAAGAGTTAAAGATGAATTTCAAGGTAACATCTGCGGGTTCAGAAAATTATTTCGTTTTTCATGCAATACCCTACAAATTAGTCAATAATCAATTGCAACGATTGAAAAGTATTGAATTCGAAGTAATTAAAAAATCAGATATCGTAGTTGAAAAGGATTTTGTCGAGAATTCAGTTTTACGAGAAGGTTCTGGTTTTTGGTATAAAATCGCCGTTCAAAAGGATGGAATTTATAAAATCGATAAAACATTTCTTGAAGCTTGTGGAATTTCAACAACAGGATTAAATCCAAATCATATAAATATTTTTGGGAATGGTGACGGATCAATCCCTGAATTGAATTCTATCT
>JBILQY010000097.1:0-8337 GCA_044372955.1 Crocinitomicaceae bacterium
CATACAGTAACTTTAACTGTAACTTCTACATTGGGTTGTACGGACGTTTATTCCGTATTTATACCTTTCAAAGAAGATGGAGTAGTGCTTTATGTTCCAAACACGTTTACACCAGACGGAGATGAAAATAATCAGGTATTTGCACCTGTTTTCACGTCAGGATTTGACCCTTATAGTTTTGAAATTACAATCTATAACCGTTGGGGAGAAACAGTTTGGGTTTCAAATGACGCATCAGTTGGATGGGATGGAACGTATGGCTTAGGAGGTAGAGATGCGCAACAAGGTGTTTATACTTGGAAAATTACCTACAAAGAAATCGAAACAGATAAGCGAGGAATTGTTACCGGTCACGTTTTATTGATGAGGTAAGTGTTAGTTTAGCAATCAAAGGTTGATTATTGGATTAAGCTACAAAGAGAGCAAAACCAAGTAGTAATGAAAACTGAAGGGCGAAAATAAATAGTCCAAAAATAATCCCTTTTCTGCCTGAAGAAATGAGTTTCTTGAAGCTTACTTTTAAACCAATTGCTGCCATTGCTATTGTTAAAACTACCTTTCCGATGTATTCCATTGAAGAAATAAATTCTGTTGAAAGTGGTATGAAGGAAGTTAGAATTGAAATAATGAAAAAACCAATCAAATACCAAGGCAGTTTGATATACTCTTTCCAAGAATTAACAGCGTTTCGATTAACCAAATAGTTGAAGAAAATAAGGGCAGGAGATAATAACGCAACTCGTGCTAATTTGATAGTCATTGAAACTTCGCCAATTTCATCAGACATACCATAGCCAGCGCCAACAACGTTTCCAACAGAATGTAAAGAGCCTCCGATTAATAATCCAATTTGATTTGTCGATAGTTGTAAATAGGGTAGTAACAAGGGTAATAAAATCATTCCGATAGAACCATAAAGATTGACAACAGCCATCGAAACAGCAACATCTTCTTTGTCTTTTGAAACAGATGGCGCTAATGCTGCAATCGCCGAAGAACCACAAATTGCAGTGCCAAAACCGATTAACCAACCTGTTGAAGTAGGACATTTAAATACGCGAGAAAAGTAAATGATTGCAATTAAAACAAGCGTTACAGTTATCAAAATTGACGAAAAACTGCCAACACCTAATTTTGAAATACTAACGTAATTGATACTGAAAGCAAGAAAAATAATCGAAAGCTCCAACATTTTACTGCTGGTGAAAGTCAATCCAGACTCAACATCTTTCGGAATAGCAATAAGATTATTCAAAACAATCCCAATAATCAATGCAATGAGAATACTGTTTAAATAGCTTGGTGTGTAGGCAGATAAAAATAATGCTGCCACTCCGATAATGACAGCACTACTAATTCCTTTTAAATCTGTAACTTTTGGAAGCATCTTACTTTTTTATCGTGCCTGTCCAGTTAGCAATTCCACCTTCTAAATTGTAAAGTTTTTTGAATCCTTTTGATGCCATTAATTCAGAAGCTCTTGCACTTCTTCCACCACTGCGGCAATAAATTACATAGCTTTTAGATTTGTCTAATTTGCTGATTTTTGAATCAAAATTGCTTCCGTTATAATCGATAAATAAAGTTGCCCCATCGATATAACCTTCACTAACTTCCCCAGGTGTGCGCACATCAATAATCACGGTATTTGGGTCTTTTGCTAATTTTTGGAATTCTGCTTGCTTGATGTTTTTAACACCCTGAATTTGTGAATTTCCTGTGCAAGAATTAATCAGAGTTAGAAATAAAATTCCAAAACTCAAAAGAAAGGTATTTTTCATAGTTATAATTTTTGACGAAGGTAAGTTCGACTAAGTCTATAGAAGGTGACTTAAGTTACAGAATCGAATTAATACTTCTCAAACCAAACTTTTTCAAAGAATTTCTTTGGTCGATCAGAGTGCATATATTTATTGCCACCATAGGTTTTAATGACTGCAAAATAGCCTTCACTAATTTGAATTTGAACCCAGCTTAATCCTTCAGGATAGGCATCAGATAAACCTATAAATAACTCTGTTCCGTCATCAAGTGTCTTGCGACTATAAGGTGAATTTGGCGGACTTGCAATATAAATTGCGGCCATTTCTTCAAAACTTAAACTTTCATCGTAGGGTATAACCTCCACTTCGTAGGTATTTCCTTGACCAAAATCACAATATTTCAAAAGCAAACTTCCGTCTTCTCTTCTCTTCGAAAAAGGTTGACCTGGAAAATTGGCAATAATTCCAGATGTTTCGTCATTAAAAACATAGTTTCGCTTGGATTTAACTGATTTTTTCGCAGGAATCGCAATTTCTGAGATTGTCCACAAAACGGGACGCAAACGATAACCTTTAGAACGCAATAAGTTTATAATTCCCTCTGATCCAGCTAAATGCCCTGCTCCGACAGCGCAAAATAAACTTGTTTTTGATTTTAAAACAGAGTCCACTTTATTCGCCATTGCGATGTTGCGTTTGATGATTAATTTGCTGTACAAATCCTTTTGATTGGACATATTTGCACGCATAAAACGATCAATCGCGTTGATATCACCTTGCAAATACAAGTCGATAAGCTTTTCTTGTGTGAAGTTTGAAAATTGAGTATTGACTAAATTTCGTTGAGAAATTGGAATATCAAGGCTGAGTTCCATTTGATTTTTAATCGTTTCTAAAGCTAAAAATCGTTTCCCAGCGTTGAAACAATATTCCTGAAAATAAGCATCTAAAAACTGTGGCATACCATCTTCCGAACCAAAGTAAGTGGTCGATGCTTCATTGCTTGCGGTGTAGGGCAAACCGTTTTTATCGTACAAGGTATTGGAAGTTGTTTTGCGCGTATCTAATTCTTCAAAAAGTGAAAAAATATCAGTCTCAAGTACGATCATATTCACTTTTTCAAGAGCTACATAAACACTATCCGCAAGATTGAATAAGGCTTTATTATTTGAATGTAATGTTCCAAATAGATACGATTTATCCTTTAATCCATTCCCGGAAATTTCCCATAAAAGTTCTTTTTCGCGATTTACAATTTGAGCTTGCGACCAATTCGTAAAAAAGATTAGTAGGAAAAATAAAACACCTTGCTTCATAAGTTGCCCAAAGTTACTTGATATTATTCTAAAAAGCGTGAGAATAGAAGTCTTAAATCGATTTAAATTTTTTTATAATCCTTTAATCCAACTTACCATTTCATTCAATACTTTCGGAGAGAAGGTTTCTTCTAAATCGCCATATTCTAAAATGCTACATTTTTTGCATGTTTGGAATAAATGATTCAAGCCTGGAAATAGTACCACTTTAGATTTAGCTTTGCTTTTTTCGCTGAAGTTGTTTCTGAATGCTTCTTGATTTTTTAGTGGTGGAACTTGAATATCTTCAGAACCATTAATTACCAAAATCGGACAAGTGATTTTTTGTAAATAAGTGCTCGATTCAAATTGCATAAAACCTCGTGCCCACGTATTGTCCAAGAAGGAAATATACCCATTGATAAATTCTTGTTTCGTTGCTTTTTCCTTTAATTCACTTGGAATTGTCTCAAAGTTTCGTTCTACAAACGCAATTACTTGGTTAGCGAAATCAGCTTTTGGGCTTGCAATTAAAAGCTTTGTCAAAGTATCGTAGGTTGCGCTGTTCCATTTCGCAAGTTCTTCCGCTTGACCATTTTTTATTGGAATCAAATACTGTTGTTCTACTAAAACATCTCTTCCATTTGTTCCAACTGCTGCCAATTGAATTAAAAAATCTACTTTTTTAAGTTTAGTGGTTGCAATTAAAGTATGCATTCCGCCTTCTGAATGTCCAGTAAGACCGATTTTATTTTTCTTGTACTTTTTGCGAAGAAATTTATAGCAAGCTTCTACATCACTCGAAAAATCTTCGAGATTTGCTTTCGAATAATCAGCAGTACTTTTTCCTGTTCCACGATCATCAAAGCGAAGAACACCAATTCCATTCTTCGCTAAATAATCAGCAATTACCCAAAAAGGTTTGTGCCCCATAATTTCACAATCGCGATTTTGTGGACCTGAACCAGAAGCAAGCACAACGATTGGAAAGTTTTTTAAATTTTTCGGTGTAGTTAAAGTCGCACCGATGTTGAATTTTCCGTTGGTGATAATCAATTCTTCAACAGTGTAATCAAATGGCGCTTTTGGTTCTTGTGGGCGAACGGACTTTTTTAATTCTTGTTCTTCACGTTTAAAAGTTACATTCCATTCTAAGCCCGATTGCGACATAATACCATAAATGGAATCTCCTCTCGAGGAATATTTTCCTTTGTATTTCAAGGCTAATGTTTGCCACGAAAACTCCAAAGTTTCTTTTGTAATTGAAGCATCTTCCATCAATTTTGGTTCAAACTCAGCAATGTCAGGCAAGCCAATTTTTAACATTCCATCTCTTCCGATGCCATCTATGTATAAATCCATGCGATTGTTAGTGCCAGCGACAGTAAACGACGTATGCCAAACTCCTGTAATTTGTCCAAAGAGTTGACTTGAAATACAGAAAATGAATGCAAAAAGAGCGATTTTCATATTATTTATATTCAGGGAAAAGTGAAACAATTCCAGCTTCGTTGGCCTCACAAACACCTCTTTCTGTAATCAATGCAGTTACTAGACGAGCTGGGGTAACATCAAAACCATAATTACTCGCTTTAGTAGTTTCTGGACAAATCAAAACGCTATCAATCTGACCATCAGAACGTTTACCTTGAATGTATTTCACTTCGTTTTGATCGCGTTCTTCAATTGGAATTTCTTTCAAACCATCGCGAATTGTCATATCTAAAGTTGTACTTGGCAAGGCCACATAAAAAGGAATTTCATTGTCTTTCGCTGCCAAAGCTTTAAGGTAAGTTCCAATTTTATTTGCCACGTCTCCATTTCTTGTTGTACGATCAGTACCAACGATTACCATATCCACCAAACCGTGTTGCATCAAGTGACCGCCTGTATTATCAACAACTAATGTATGGTCGATTCCATGACGAGTTAATTCATAAGCAGTCAAGTTTGAACCTTGATTTCGTGGACGTGTTTCATCTACCCAAACGTGAACTTTAATTCCTTTTTCTTGTGCTTGATAAATAGGGGAGGTTATAGTTCCCCATTCGATGCAGCCTAACATTCCGGCGTTGCAATGTGTTAGAATATTTACCACTTCACCCTTTTTGCGTTTTGCGATTTCTTCAATAATTGGAAGTCCGTGTACGCCAATCATTCGGCACGTTTCAATATCTTCATCAACAATTTTTCCCGCTTCTTCCCAAGCTGTTTTCACCAAGTCAGTAGTTGAAGCAAGTGCTTTTTTCATTTTATCCAAAGCCCAAAATAAGTTGACAGCAGTTGGTCTAGAATTGCGTAAATCTTCAAAAGCTTGATCTAAAAAGTCGGCTTCAAGTTGTCTTTCAGCCATTTCTTTAGCAGCTAAGTAAATACCGTAAGCAGCAGTTGCCCCAATTAACGGTGCACCGCGAACGGTCATGTTTTTTATGGCAATTTCAGCATCTTTATAATTCAATAATTTAACAGTTACTAAGTTATGTGGTAGCTGACGTTGGTCGATTACTTCAACGAATCCGTCGCTTGTGGTCCAAATGGTGCGGAATTTATCTGACATTTTATTTTTTTTGCGAAGTTAATGGAAATGAGGGAATGATTTTAGTAGGGGATGAGAAATGAGGGAATGATTTTAGGAGTGAATGAGAAATGAGGGAATGAGGGAATGAGAAATGAGGGAATGATTTTAGGAGGGAATGAGGAATAAGGGAATGATTTTAGGACTTTAGGATTTTATGATTTTAGGACTTAATGAGGGAATGATTTTGGGACAGAGCGCCTGCATATAAGAAGATTAATTTCCAGGTTGGTTGGGAAATGAATATGTTTCATTATATGACCAATTCAAGGTGTTTATTGAGGATTTGGTATTACTTTCGTAGTCTTAAAAAATAGATTTTATGTTCACTGGTATTATTGAAGAAATTGGAACTGTTACAAATATTGTTCGTGAAGCTGGAAATATTCATTTTACGATTCAAGCGCAAATGACACCTGAATTGAAAATTGATCAAAGTGTGGCACACAATGGCTGCTGTTTGACAGTTGTCGATATTCAAGGAGATAATTATACAGTGACAGCCATTCAAGAAACATTAGACAAAACAAATCTTAATTATTGGGAAAAAGGCACAAAAGTAAATTTGGAGCGTTGTTTGGCTTTTAACGGTCGTTTAGATGGACACATAGTTCAAGGTCACGTTGATACAATTGCAACTTGTACTTCAGTTGAAGATCAAAATGGAAGTTGGAAATACACCTTTAAATACAACGATGATCAATTGACGGTTGAAAAAGGTTCTGTAACCGTAAATGGAACGAGCTTAACAGTTGTTGATTCGAAAGAAAATTCTTTTGCCGTTTGTATTATCCCATTCACTTATGAACACACAAATTTCCATGAATTAAAGTCAGGTTCAATTGTAAATCTTGAATTTGATATTATCGGAAAGTACGTTGCTAAATGGATGAGTAGAGGATAAAAACACTACATCCAGCCTTTTTCTACAAAAATCTAAGTGAAATATTCTGTGTTACGATGCTATTTTTTGGCACTTCAAATTTAGCTTGATTGTAGCTTGGTGGTCCAAATGACCCCATTGAATTATTAGAAAATGCAAATCCTTCTTTAGGGATATTCAAAAAGTTTTGATCCAAGATTTGATTGTCATTTTCATCATGAAAAAGTGCAAATGCATAAGTTCCCGCTGGAATACTATCCAAGGTAACACTCATCGTTTCTCCTGGTAGTAATAAAAACAATTCACGGTAAACTAACTCAGGGTTGTTAAAGTTGTCAGCATTATTGTAAAGTGCAATATTCATTTTTCCATTTGTGTTCTCCATTCCAGATATGTTAATTACAATTTTTGATATCGAATCAGGCTTTACAGTTGTACTGTCTTCATTTTCAATTGGATCTGGTTGGGGCTCAAACGTTTTCTTTTTACAACTTATCATTGTTATACTTAAAATAGAAAACAAAAGGAGAGCGGAAATTTTTTTCATTTGTAAACGTGTTAATGAACTTAAAACAAATATCATTTATTAAAGTTCGTTATTTACAATTAAAAAAATTCCTTTTAACCACAAAAAAGTTGATAAACCACTAATCATGTAAGTTTTTAGAATTGAAATACAACAAATTAACGAAGCAATAGTGTCAATTTTGTCAAGTGAAAATTCTTTCACATTAATATAAAAACCATGAAAAAACCAGTAATTGCTTTGGCTTTCGCAAGTCTATTTTTAAGTTTAAATTTAACGAGTTGTAGTAGTCCTGCTGATGATGTTTCGGATGCACAAGAGGAAGTGGACGATGCACAAAATGAATTAGATGTTGCGAATATGGAATTAGATAAAGACATGAAAGCTTTTCGTAAAAAGACATTTGACAAAATCGCTGACAACAAAGTTCAGATTGCTGAATTAAAATTAGCTATTGAAAAAGACAAATCTGCGATGAAAACCATTCATCAAAAACAAATCGTTGAATTACAAGCAAGAAACAATGATTTGAAAATGAGGTTGGATAACTACAATGGTGAAGGTGAAGATAAATGGGAAGATTTCAAAAAAGAACTAGATCACGACATGAATGAAATTGGTAATTCTTTGAAAGATTTAACCGTTTCAAACACTAAATAATCTTACCCTATTCTGTTGAAAGGTTAGTTCGAAAGAGCTGACCTTTTTTTGTGTAACAATTTCAAATTTGTTTGCAACATGCGAGCAAAGCAGTATTCAGACCTTTGTCGTGTGGAAATTTATCCACTAATAAATTTAGAAAAAATGAAAAAATCAATAGTAGTCTTGGGGCTTTTAGTTTCAACTTTTGGATCAGTTGCAAATGCACAATTATTAAATAGTGAAGACACACGAGAAAACTTTTCTTTCGGTGCAAAGATTGGTGCTAACTATTCAAATGTTTGGGATGAAGACGGACAAGATTTTCAAGCAGATGGGAAAATTGGTTTGGCAGGTGGTTTATTTATTGGAATTCCAATTTCAAAAATAATTGGCATCCAACCTGAAGTTATGATTTCTCAAAAAGGATTTACAGGTTCGGGAACTTTGTTGTTTACACCTTATTCTTTTACAAGAACAACAACTTATTTAGATATTCCAGTTCAGATTCAAATCAAACCTTCGCCTTTTTTAACCCAGATTACGCGATAGGAATTTTTTGAGATAAATCAATTGGGAAATCCCAAAGGCTCGCAAACCATTTTCTTCGTTTTTTGGTTAATGCAATTTTGAGTTTTATCGTATCACCTACTTTT
>JBILQY010000099.1:0-8289 GCA_044372955.1 Crocinitomicaceae bacterium
GTTAGTTAGAAAAGATTTTAGAGCTTCGAAAATCATGGCTGATCGCGTTAAGAAAACAGCAAATATTGAAATTCTTTATAACACAGAAACACTGGAGGTTCTTGGTGATGGTCAGTTAGTTACTGGTGTTCGTGTGATTAATAACGAAACGAAAGTAGAACACGAAATTCCTGCGACTGGATTTTTTGTTGCGATTGGACACAAACCAAACACAGATATTTTCAAAGATTATATTGATTTGGATGAAACAGGATATATTAAATATGCGCAACCAGGTACAAGTAAAACAAATGTTCCGGGCGTTTTTGTGGCAGGTGATGCGGCAGATAAAACGTACAGACAAGCGATAACGGCTGCTGGTACAGGTTGTATGGCTGCACTTGATGCTGAACGCTATTTAGCTTCACAAGAATAAAAAAGAATCATTTTAAAATAAGCGACTCATTTAAAAAGTGGGTCGCTTTTTTGTTTAAAGTCGATTGATCAAATTCGCATTTAAATAATTGGAATCGAAAGTAACTTCTTCTCCAAGCCAAGTTGGTTTATCAAAATACTCATCTTCTGATCTTAGTTCTATTTCTGCTATTATCAAGCCTTCAAGTTTACCTTCAAAAACATCAACTTCCCATTTATGTTGATTTAGTTCTATTTCATAGCGAGTTTTTGTTAGCGTTTTTAATTCCATTGAATGCATCATAGCTAGAGCGTCCTCAACTGGAATCTCGTATTCAAATTCATCTCTACTTAAGGTTGTTGTTCCAGATTTGATTGTAAGAAATGCTTTGTCACCTTTTGTTCGCAAACGAACAGTTCGATCTTTTTTATTTTGAATATATGCTTGCTTAATCCTAATGCCACGATGCGTTTTAATAAATTCAAGTTCTTCATTATTAACCAAAAATTTACGTTCTATTTCTTTCATCTAGTTTTTTTAGTTTTTATCTACTATTTTGGGTCAGGTTGACATTCGATTAAATGAATTTGAGTCAGTTTAACTAAAATTTTTTGGTTTATAAAAAGATTGGCTCGTGAGAGGTTCAAATTTTCTTACCCACAAATCTAATTACAGAACCTTTACCGATATGGTATTTACCTTCATTTAATTCAACCTCTTTTTCTGATAATTCTATGATTTCAAATTCTTTAAAATCATTGACTATTTCTTCTTTTGAGAATAAAGTATCAATGTCTTTTGGTCCACCAACTTTTTCATTTTTAGTGTTATAATCAATATGTTTTTTACTGAAAGCTTCAAAAATTACTTTTCCTCCTTTTTTTAAATAGGTAGATAACAATTGATGATAATGAGACTTTATATTACTTGGAAAGTGAGCAAAAATCAATGCAATTACATCAAATTGGTCATTTTTAAATCCTATTTTTTCTAAATCTTCTACAAGGTATTCGATTTTAACCTGTTTGTTTCTAGCCAGTTGCAATGCTTTTTTTTGACCTTCATGGCTTATGTCGAACGAGGTAACTTCCCACCCTAATGTTGCTGCAAATACTGAATTTCTACCTTCTCCATCTGCTGGAAAAAGTATTTTCCCTTTTGGAATTTTTATTAATTCTTCTTTTAAAAATTTATTTGCTTCAGTGCCATACGCAAATTCAGTTTCAGCGTAACGGTTATCCCAAAATTCTTTCATTATGTATCAAAGATTAAATAATTATAAGCAGTAATTTGAACAACAGCTTTTATTTTAAAAAACTAAAATTACTTGTTTTGAAAGAATTGAATCTGGTTTTAACCATTATTTTGTGGTTTTTATAAGATACTCACAACCGTAAGAATATTCATATTCCGATCTAAAAGCGATTTGCTTGTTTTTTCTCTTTTCCAAATAGAAAATTCGAGGCTCATTTCCTTCTTCTTTTGATTTATAGGTGATTGTTAAAATAGAGTCATGAAGTTTATAATTAAAAGGTTCCTTATCCTCGTAAAGAATAGAGTCCTTTGAATTGTTATAAATTTCTGGGTCAATACCTGTACTCCAGCCATATTGCCCATCTTCTGAATAACCAGTATCATCTGATATAAAAAAATAGCGATTGTGGTAGTAGTAAAATTCACTTGTCCATTGTGTGCCTTTCAATATAGTTTCACTTTTTCTACGCGTAGGTTTTTGTGAGTTTTCGCAACTTGAAATTTCGAAAATTAGCAGTAAAAGAAAGATTTTCAGAATATAATTTAGTTGACTATTTTTCATCAAATGGAGGGATAAGAATAAATCAAATTTAACTGATTCTTTTACAAAATAGTGTTATTTGATAATAAAAAAGCTGCACAATTTCTTGCACAGCTTTTTGAAGATTAATCTTGGTTTTATAAATTAACTTGTTTGTCTTTATTGTGTTTCACTTTGAAATTGTAATTGAACAGTTTCGATTCTTTAGGTTTAAGATTAAAGCTCCATTCCATTAGACCCGTTGTTTCGGTCAAACTTCCGCCTTTACCTAAATCAGATTTCTCAATTGTAATATCTCCGTTTTGAGTAATAGGAATTTGATCTTGAATTACGATGTCAACTGGGATAGATTTCAAGTTTTTCACTTCAATTTCATAAGCAAAACTACGCTCTCTTTTTTCAGCAATTATTTTGTCTTTTGATTCTTTTTTCAAAAGTGTGCGTTTCACAACAATGTTTGGATCTTTTCCAAGGGATAAATTTAAAGTGTCATCCATGCTCGTTGGGTCAATATATGTTTCGCCGATGTAAGAACCGTCAAAGTAAATATTTGCGCGTGCTGGAACTAATTGAAGTTCATCTAGCTTGGTCATTTGCGCTACTAAGAACACACCTTTATCTAATTTCGGTACACAATAGTATTTGAATTTAGTATCTAAATCTGTTTGTTTAATTAATACCATGTGTTGTTCGTTGTTTGACTTAATGGTATAAGGTAAATCTATTTTAAACTCAGCCGCGATTAATTGTTGTACAACGGTTGTAAATTGGTTAGCGGTTAATGCTTCTTTATCTTGAAATGCATTTGCACTAAAGGTATAACCCATGTTAAAAGCTTCTGATCGGGCTGTATTTGGTGTTGCCTGAATGTAGTCTAAACTTTTTTTCTTATTTTGTTCTTCTACTCGGTAAGCATAGTAATCGATGTACCAAGGTTGTAACTCTGGTTTTGTTTTATTGGCGTAAGGATTATTAGTTGAAATACTCAATTTTACATCGTTCCAATCTAAACCAGTGTTTTGAAATACTTGCGCTTTATAAGTCAAATTTATTTTCCCTGTTAATGCTTCACTGCGTAAATCGTAAAAAGGAGTCCAACCAGCATTTGAAACAAAGTAAGAAAGGTTCATTTTTCCTGATGTGACTTCGCTAGAAGATACAGTAACAATAATTCTTGGTATAGGATTATTGTTTTTAATGTTTAAACCGTTTCCATTTTGGTAATCTCTTAGGTCCACTAACCTTTGTTCCATCGCTTTTCGCTTGTCAATTTTTTCATTTTTACGTTTTTCCAAAGCCAATAATTTTTTATTGATTTCTGTGATTTTTAAACTGTAAAATTCAACTGCTTGCTTTAGGAAATTTAATGAATCATTAACACGACCCTGACTTTTCATTGAACCATTATTCATAACAATTGACTTAGTCGTATTCAAAACATCAATTTCGTCTTGAATTTCTTTTAAATCATAACCAAGATTACGCAAAGAATCTTCTAGAAGAGCGATGTCTTTTTTAATTTTCAATGGAATTCCATCTTCGCTAACTGGTCCAGGTTGCGGATAATGAAGCGAATAACGGCTATCGAGAATAACCATATTTCCAGTTGCTTTTACTTGAATGCTTTTCGCATCTATGTATGAACTAATTCCTTCAACTATAATTTCAGTTACGCCAACTTTAACAGTGTAATTTGCGCGGTGATGGAGTTGTGCTCCTTGCGAATATACTGTCACTTCGTTGAGTGTTGCTTTTACAATTTCTTTTTCTCCTGCTTGTGCCTGAAATAAGCTTCCAATCATCAAGGCTAAAACTACTATCTTTTTCATAATTGTTATTTTGACGGCTTACAGCCATGTTTATAAAAGGTTCAAAATTAATTGATCTAACTATTTAAATAGTAAACTTAATTTTTGAATTTAAATTCTTAAGGTGTTGTTTTACAGTTAATTATCATAAGATAATTTTAAGAATATTTTTCGTTTCCGTTGTTGCAATTGAACGTCGGTCTATAGTAAGGTTTAAACAAGCAAGAATTTTTTCGCTATCAACTAAGAGGTAATAATTTTCACGCAAATGATTTGGGATTTTAGCGCTTGTTAAAACGTCCGAAATTAGTTTAGAGCCTTGTAGGCCAATGGGATAAATACGATCACCAAGTTGCCATTTACGAAGTGAAATTTCTCCTTTTACTTTTGATTCATCGAGGTAAATGACTGATTTCGAAAATTTTTCTGGTAAAGTTGTTACTTTTTCAATGAAGAATTTTGGAATTTTAAATTCTGAGGGCTTGTTTTTTAAATAGAGGTAATCGTTTTCTCTGATAATTTCATGTTGATTTCCGTTTATTTTCCAAAGTAGTTTTGTCCCTTTTTGAGAAAAAGGAAGTTGGTTACAAGCATCAAAAAGATGGGTTGGAATTTCCAATTTTTTCAGCAATTCTATTTTTTCAATCGGTTCTAAACCTAACCAAGTATTAATTTCAAGTCGTTGAGTTGTGAGTGTTTCAGCGTATATTTTATCAATTAAACGCGTTGTTTCCAACAATTGCTCTCTAAATTTTTCTTGGATTAAAAGTATCGATGCTTCCAACGTTGGGATTTCTTTTTTTAAAATATGTAATAGTTCATTTCGAAGGCGATTTCTGCTGTAGTCGTTTTTTGCATTGCTTTTATCTTCTCGCCATGAAAGTTCTAATTCTTTTGCAAGTTGATACAACTCTTTTTTTTGAAAGTTTAGAAACGGTCTTAAATAGGCTCCTTTGATAGTTTTCATTCCCGAAAGACCTGCTATTCCTGAATTTCTTAAGAGTTTTAAGTAAAAAGTTTCAATTTGGTCATCTTGATGCTGGGCGAGTAATAATTTTGAGTTTGGAATTTTTTCAAGATGTGATTCAAAAAAATTATAGCGCATTTTTCGAGCTTCACTTTGTAGATTTCCGCCTTTCTTTAGCAAGTAATTCTTAAAATCAATTGATTTTACAGATAAAGGAATTTGTTTTTTTTGACAAAACGCTTTAACCAATTGTTCATCAGCAAAACTGTCTTCACCCCTAAGTTGATAGTTAACATGTAATGCATGAATAGGAAGTTGAAGTTGGTTCATAAGTTGTAAGAGCAACAGAGAGTCAACACCACCACTGACAGCGATGAAGTATAAATCTGCGGGATAATTTTGTGTTACTTGCGTTAAATATTCAATGATTTTATTCATCGTGTAAGCCGTCCATAATTTTTTTGACTTTGATTTGACATTCTTCAAATTCCTTTTCAGGATCGGATTGAATGGTAATTGCCCCACCAACAGCACATGAAAGGTATTTGTTTTTTCGGTTGTAAATTAAACTGCGTATGACCACATTAAAATCAAAATCTCCATTTGGAGAAATATAACCGATTGATCCAGAATAAAGACCGCGTTTGAAATCTTCCAACTCTTCAATGATATTCATAGCACTTACTTTTGGTGCGCCAGTCATAGAACCCATTGGAAAAGAGGCATGTAAAATATCAGTGAAAGAAGTTGAATCGGTAGGTTCGCATGCAATTGTAGATATCATTTGATGAACAGTTGCAAAACTATAGACCTTGCACAATTCCTCCACTTTAACACTTCCCCTGGTTGCGATTTTTGAAAAATCATTGCGAACCAAATCTACAATCATCACATTTTCTGCACGTTCTTTTTGGCTGCTTTCTAGTGATAGCTTATTAGATAAGTCAATCGCTGGGTCTGAATTTCGTGCCGCAGTTCCTTTAATTGGTTGAGAAATCAACTTTTTTTCTTTTTTCTGAATGTATCGTTCTGGACTTCCACAGAAAACAAAGTAGTCGTCTAGTTGAAGAAAACCTGAAAATGGTGCTTTTGAAATGTTATTTAGTTTGAAATAAGTATCCAATGGATATTTTATTTCAACGTTCTCAGCAAAGAATTCTTGACAATAATTTACTTCATAAACGTCACCTCGTTGGATGTGTTCCTTAATTTTTGTTACCGTTTCAATGTATTTTTCTTTAGAGGTTCTAGCTTTAAATGCTATTTGAAATTTATGAAAATTGGCATCTGTTTCCTCTTCTAAGAAATAATTCAAAAAATCAAAAATTTCAGGGTTTTTTTCGCCTTGAAGAAAAATATAGTTTTCCTTTTGTAAACGCACAACGTAGTTAGGTTTCCAAAAATGAAGATCTGGAAAGTTAAGACCATCAAAATTACTTGAGTTTAATTTTTCAATGTCATTTTTCAAATCGTAGCTTAAACATCCAAAAATATAGGAACCTTTATGTAAATCAATGAATTCTTGCAGTTTTTGTAAACTTCCTGAACCACTACATTTAATCTCCGCTTCAATACCTAAGGTTAAAATTCCTGTTCCGTCGTTACTATTCAAATAGCAAATGTTTTCCATTTTGTTTTTCTTAAATCGGTTTAAAGTTACGAGTAAAACCGACGATGATTAAAATTGTATTATAAATATTTCTTCGAAGACATGTTGGGATAATACATGAATTGCTTTAAGAATATTCCTTTTATCCTTGATGCGATAAAAAATAATCGACTAATCAAAAACTAGATTCATTCAATTTGAAGTGTCAAATTATTTTACAAAAAAAAAACCGCCCATTTCTGAGCGGTTTTCCTTTCAATGAATGAAATTATTTTTTGATAACAACTTTTTGAGTTGAAGTTGCATTACCAATAGTAACATTTACGAAGTAAACACCACTGTTTAAACCTGAAGTTGAAACACTAGTAGAAATACCATTGGAAGTTACATTTTTAACTGTTTTACCAGCTAAATCAGTAATTGAAATTTCAGCTGTTTCAGCGTTGTTTAATTTAATGTTGATTACATCATTTGCTGGATTTGGAGAAACAGTGAAATTAGCTGCTTCTTCGATTTCGTTAACATTTAATGTTGGATCATCAGTCAAACGAACCATGATAGCTCCTGGAGTAGATAATTGGAAAGCTGAACCATCACCTGAAAAACCTAAAACAGACCCTTCATAAGTGTTTTGTGCATAACCAAATCTCACTTCAGATGTACCTCCACTGTGACAAGCTAACAATAAGATATCATCACCTGCTGTAAAGTTTAATTTACCAGCAACTAAATTAGCACCATCAACCCATTTCAATTTTGACCAAGATGCAGCTGTACCAGAAACAGTTTTTCTTTCTGTTTCAGCTTCATAAACGTAATCTGTACCATCATATTTGAATACTTCTACCCAATACTCAGCCCCTGCTGTTGCTGCTGCTTGTGCATTCAATCTTACAACAGCACCAGAAGTTTCCCAGTTAGTGAAGATATCCATGATGTTACCGATTTTTAACGGTTGACCAGTATTATTTTGTGTGTTACTTATTGAACCAGTAGAAACACCATTGTCACGAGAAAATTCTTGGTTGGTAATTTCCATTCCAAGTGCAACTGTGTTATTTGCAGGTGCAGAATCAGTTCCTGTAATAACTGTAGTTAAGTTGATAGTTTTAACACCAACACCAGTTGGGATGTATGGAGAAGTTATCGCAACGCTATCAGTAGCACTTGCATTTAGGGTTATAGCTGTACCAGTTTGGTCATAACCACCAGTTGCAGTTGCTTTAAGAGCAACACTTGCTTGGTTTTGAGCACCGTTGTTATTTACATAAGCGCCGAAAGTTAAACCAGGGAAATCAACTTGAGAGTTGTCAAGTGTATAATAATCTAAACCTTGTGTAGTTGTAACATCTGTTGCTGCAAACCAATTGTTAATTTTAACATCATTGTCCCAAGCCTCAACGATTTTTACATCATCAACACCCCAGAACCAGTCATAAGCACCAACATAGTGAAAACGAACTTTAACTTGATTTGTCCAAGTACCTGTACCAATTGCAGGAGTAATATTTACAACTTCAACTTCACCAGGAACACTATTTGTATTTACTGGAACTTCTGCTTCAGGATTCACTTCAAATACTGTCCAAGTAGTACCACCGTCAATTGAAACTTCAACCGATGTAGTTTCTTGGAAATTTCTATAATATTCAGAAAACGTCAAATACAACGCAGCTGAACCAGCAGCAGACAAATCAATATTTGCAGCAGTTTCGT
>JBILQY010000100.1:0-8277 GCA_044372955.1 Crocinitomicaceae bacterium
TTTACATAGGGTTGAAATTCTGAGCTCATTTTGTATAAATCATCGTTTATTGCATCATTCGTATACTTCGAACTGTCTTCAATATAATAGCCTTTTTGAGTGAAAGCACTGAAATTCAACAAGAAAAAAAATAGCAATAATCTAAAATTCATAAACTAAGAACTACATTTTACGGAAAGATTACATTAAATTTGGGCGTAAAATTAATTTCTCCTACAAATATACAATCCTATGTCTGAAAAAGCAGCTTTGTGTTCTCTCTTAAACATTGAATTTCCTGTAATTATGGCTCCTATGTTTTTAGTTTCCAATGAAAAAATGATCATTGAAGGAATTAAAGCTGGTATAACTGGAGCGATTCCTGCCTTGAATTACCGAACAGTTGAAGAACTTCGCAAAGCAATTCGACACATCAAAACGGAAGTTAAAGGTCCATTTGGAATTAATTTAATCGTGAATCAATCTAATTTCTTTTATAAAGAACAACTTCAAGTTTGTTGCGAAGAAAAGATTGATTTTTTCATTACATCTTTAGGTTCACCGGAGGAAACAATTAACAAAGCGCATAAACACGGCATTAAAGTTTTCTGTGATGTGACAGATGTAAAATTTGCCTTGAAAGTAGAAGCCTTGGGAGCTGATGCAGTTATTGCTGTTTGTAAAGAAGCAGGAGGACATGCTGGAAACATTTCTTACAAAGATTTAATTCCGGAGTTGAAAAAAGCATGTAAAATCCCAGTTCTTTCTGCAGGTGGTATCGGAACAGGACAAGGAATTAAGCAAATGTTGGAATACGGTTCGGATGGTGTTTCAATGGGAAGTATTTTCATTGCAACAGAAGAAGCGCCCGTTTCTCAAGAATACAAAGATGCTTGTGTGCAATACGGTGCAAATGACATCGTAAAAACGACAAAACTTTCGGGTACTCCTTGTACTGTAATCAATACACCTTATGTTCAAAAAACAGGAACTGACCAAAATTGGTTGGAGCGTTTACTGAATAAAAATAAACGTTTGAAAAAATGGTTTAAAGCCTTGACTTTCATGCGCGGAATGAAAAGTTTACAAAATGCAGCGTTTAGTTCAACCTATAAAACGGTTTGGTGTGCTGGACCTTCAATTGAACATGTCACAAAAATTCGCTCTGTTAAAGAAGTGGTGGAAGAATTGAAGAGAGATTTTGAAAAATAATTTAGAATTGAAAATGTAAAATGGAGAATAGAGAATTTTACATTTTCAATTCTCCATTTTCAATTCCTCTACTAAACACAGCATAAAACAAAGCAAAAAAAGTAACTCCCATTTGGGTTTCGAGTGTATCTTCGATGAGAAAGGTAGCAATTGCAACGAGCATAAATACTACACCAAAAAGTTGCTGAAATTTAAACTGCTGGTATAAAAAATAGAGGAGCCAAGAAATAAAAAATACCAATCCTAAAATTCCAAAAGTGATTGTTTCCGTCAGATAAGAGTTGTGCGCACGTAATCGACGTTCTTCAGTGAGTGGAGATTTCAATTCATCGTATTTACTTAAAAACTGATCGTTTACATCTCCCGTTCCAACACCAACGATTGGGTTTTCTTTAATGATTTCTAATGCCGTTTTCCAATATTCTAAACGCTCTAAAAGTGAATGTCCACTTGGGTTTTGTGAGTGATGAATCTGAAAACGCAAGCCATAAAGTCGTGCCATCAATCCTGATTTTGTTTCGTTGATATCTGCGTAACCTTTTTCAATGTTTTGAATATCACTAGCCAATAATTTTGCAACACCATCGCCACGAACAGGTAATTTTTTAGAGATTAAATAACGCTCTAAAGTAAACTTAAGTCCTTGTTTTCTTAAGTCTAAACTATCGTAAGGGATTTTTGCACGTTTGTTCCATTCTTGTTTTAAACTCACATAGTCTTCTTGTAAGGCACTTTTTTGATTTATCGGCTTACTTAAATATACTATCAACCCGATATTAACGACCACCAAAAGTAAAAGCGTTCCAATAATAATACTCCATTTTCGGCGTTGATATAATTCCCAAATCAAGAGCACAAATACAACGACAGCAATCGACATCACTCCAGAAAGTACTTGGCTGAAATACGTGTAAAACACAAACCAAAGAGTAGAAAACAGCCAAAACCATCGCAACTTCGGTTGAAAATTCCAAAGAAAATAATTCGCCAAAACGCCGAGTGCAATTAATATTCCAAAGCGGATATGTGAACCAAACAACGACAAATCGCGGATATCAATGTATTGGATTTTATCTTGAAAAAACTGGTATGCAACAAAGTTAACTAACGAAGTTAAAAATAACGATAGAACAAAAATCTGGTAAAAAATTGTCAATTGCACTTTCGTAAAAGGTGGTCGCGTGCAAACAATTAAAGCAATTGCAAAAAGTGAAAACTTCACACGAATATCATTCAATCCGTAATCCAGGTTTTTACTCCAAATCAAACCCACAAAATGCAAAAGATAAAAAGCGACTAAAAACCAAAACAATCGATTTGATTTCAATTGTTGCCAATAATTTTTGAAATCGCGTTCCAACAAAAATCCAATTCCACCAAAAAGCAAACCTAGTGACATTAAAAACTTGCTACAAGCAACACCAACCACCAATAGTAAAATGGTAAATAAATGGAAATTCGCGTGAAAACGAGGAGATAATTTCCCTTTGAACATAGAGAATTAACGTAGAAAACAAAAGAATAGTATAATTGTTACTTTTAACGAAAAGCTAAATCATTCATTTGGTAATTAATACTAATTCTTTCCCTTCTGTGCTTTAGGACTTTTTAATTAAAGTAATTTTGTCAAAACGAAAATCATGAACTATTTCTTATTCCTTTTAATTTGCGCCCAGGGTTTTATTCTTCAAGCACAAACTTATTCTTTACCTGAATTAAAATATCAATATGCTGATTACGAACCAAATGTAGATGCTTTAACGATGCAAATCCACCATTCAAAACACCATAAAGCGTACGTTGACAACCTCAATAAAGCGATTGCAGGTACAAAAATGGAAACAACTTCTTTGAATGATTTGATGCTATATGCAAGTTTCCGTCCCGATGCTGTTCGTAACAATGCAGGTGGACATTACAATCACACACTTTTTTGGGAAATTTTAGCCCCTAAAGAAAAACAAACAACAACTATCAACGCTGATTTTGAAACCGCGGTTAAAGCTCAATTCGGTTCTTTGGATTCATTGAAAAAATTAATCAATCAAGCAGGAGCAACACGTTTTGGTTCTGGTTGGGCTTGGCTAATAGTAACTCCAGATAAAAAATTGATGGTAACAAGCACAGGAAACCAAGACAATCCAATCATGGATGTGGCCAAAGATCGCGGAATTCCAATTTTAGGAATTGATGTTTGGGAACATGCTTATTATTTAAAATACCAAAACAAACGCGCTGATTACTTAGCTGGAATTTGGAATTTAGTGGATTGGGGAATTGTAGCCGAGAAATATGCATCTGCCTTAAAAGATCCATTATTGAGCGTTATTGAAAAAGATTCTTGGCCAGCTTTGAAAGAGTTTCATAAAGTGATGTCGCAAACTTTTCACCCTGCTGAAACGGGAGATTTGAAACCTTTGCGTGCAAGAAGTAGTGAATTTCTAGCGAAAGCACTATTGTTGAAAAATTCAACTCCACCAGTTTCACTAAATAAACCTGCAATTCAAGCTGCAATGGAAAAATTGGTGAAAGAAAGTGCAGAAATTCATAAAGCTGTTCAGAAAAACGCAAAAGATGAAGCGCTGAAAAAATTAATCACAAAAGCGCACGATACGTTTCATGTGATACAGGGATTGTGTAAGGAGGAGTGAAAAATGTAGAATTTAGAATGTAAAATTGAGAATTGAATTAAAGTCTCTTCTCAATCAAAAGAATTCAATTAGAAAAATAACTACAACTCAAGTGAAAGTTTTAAGTGCCCTCCCAATCCTTGTTGAATGATTTTCATCAAAGTCGAAAGGCGAATATCTGAAGAATTATTTTCAATTCTTGAAATATAAGACTTATTGGTGCCACATTTTTTCGCAAGTTCTTCTTGAGTCATTCCAAGTTTGGTTCTAGCTTCCTCGAGTAAAACACCTAGACGAAAAACTTCAAATTCTTGCTCCCATTTTTCACGTAAAGGCTCACCTTTTTTACCATACTTTTTATCAAGTATTTGATCTAAAGTTGTAATGTTAGTCTTTGTTTTCATTTTGATATTCCTTTTTTAAATCATTGAACTATTTTAAGTTTTACTCCTCACTAGCCGAACTAATATTTTCTTCTGGAATCAATGAATCACCTTTCATACGCATAAGTAATTGAATCAAAGCAACAACGTCTTTTTCACAGTATTGACGAATGCGTTTTAAATCCTTCTCTTCGTAGTAAACACGCGCGACATCGGCACCAGAAATATCATCTTTCGGTGTTGGAATATTGAAAACGTGACACAATAATGCCAAGGAAGTAAATGCTTTGTAATCACCAAATTTCCAAAGTTCTAAAGTGTCTAAATGATTGATTTCCCACGGTTTTTTTCCAGCTATGTCGAGCACACTTGGCAAAGAAATTTCATTGATTAACATACGACGGCAGATATATGGAATATCAAATTCTTTGGAATTGTGACCGCATAAAATATATTCGCGCTCATCCAATAACTTTTTAAACTGCAACAACAGCGTTTCTTCATCGTCGTGGGCAAATGATTTCAAACGTATTTTGCGAGCGCCTAAACTATCTTTTGTGACCAAACCTATCGAAATACAAATGATTTTACCAAATTCCGAAAGAATACTTCCACGTTCATTGTAAAGTGCCTCGAAGGATTTTTCTTCGTTTTGTGAAAAGCGCGTTTTGTGATTAAATAATTCTTTTGTTTTTTCGTCTAAATCCTGATAAATGTAAGTTTGCGGAACGGTTTCAATATCCAAAAAAAGCACACGTTCTAGTTTGAGATCTTTAAGCATAATTATAATTTTTACTTGAATTTAAGAAAAACTATCACATTCCACAAGCATCTTTTTGTTTTTTTTTTGAAAAAATAGTTTGAATTGCTTATGAAGTCTACTTTTCTTAAATTTTAAAATAAATTCTCGAATTAAATATTTGACACTTAACTTTGTGCCATCCATTTGCAAAGGCATATTGGATTTTATTGGAATTAAAAAATAGCGTTTGCTAAACAACCTGTAGAAGAAAAGTCGAAATTTCAAAACACACAGGGAAGTTAAAGTAAAACGCTCGTGCTACGGCGTGGGCGTTGCTTTGCTTTGTGTGTTAGGGCTTCGACTCCCTCTTCTACAAGCATTTCAGCAACTGTCCCACGCTTCTTTTTTGTATATAACTCACTTTGGGGCGAGTGAAACTAATTTAAATTTAAAATGAAAAATTTAAAATGTAAAGTTTTGGCGCTCTGCATGGGTGCAAGTGTTTTTATGTGTGAAAAAGCGTTTTCACAAGTGCCGAGTTATGTGCCCACAAATGGATTAGTTGGTTGGTGGCCCTTTAATGGAAATGCCAACGACGAAAGTGGAAATGGGAATAATGGAACAGTGAATGGGGCTACTTTAACGGCAGACCGTTTTGGAGGATTGAACAACGCTTATAATTTTAATGGCATATCTAACTATATAGATGTAGGTAATCCTTCTTCACTGGGTAATAATCCAAGCAACTATACTCAAGCAGGCTGGTTATATTTAGTAGATTTTTCAGACGCATATGTTTTCATGTCGAAAAGGCATGATAATTCAGGAAATGATTGGGGAACTCCAGTATCAACCGTCAACGGAACTTTTATTTTTTTCGCGGATGATGCATTTTATCAACAAGCTCCTTTAGCCGAAACAAATCAACTGTCTGTAAATCAATGGCATCATCTTACATTTGTAAAGAATCAAAATACATATAGTATTTACGTAAATGGTGTTCTAGATGGCAGTATTACTGACAATCACATAATGGGAGGAACTTCAAACAATTTAATTTTTGGCGCACAATTAGCATGGCCTGAATTCTTTAAAGGAAAGTTAGACGATATCGGAATTTGGAATCGTGCTCTAACCCAACAAGAAATCTCAGTTTTATACAATGGTTGTTCGGCATCAACGATTACATCTCAACCAACAAACCAAACGGTTAACCCAACAACTTCAGCACAATTTGTAGTTAATGCAACTTCAGGAACTTCGTTTCAGTGGCAAACTGATTTGGGATTAGGTTTTCAAAATTTGAGTAATGCAGGGCAATACAGTGGCACTAACAATGATACACTTGTTGTTTCAAATGCAAGTATTTCCAATAATAACCAACAATTTCGTTGTATAGTGAATAATGCAGGTTGTGCTGACACTTCAGATATTGCTGTGTTAAGTGTTTCAACCGTTGGAATAAATGAATTATCGGTTCAAGGTAATGTTAGCTTGTATCCCAACCCAACGCAATCTAGTTTTGAAATTCAAACGAGTTTGGTTTACTCTAAAATTGAAATTCGCGACATGCAAGGCCGTATCGTTAAAACTGAAAAAGCAGCAAAAACAATCAATTTATCTTCTTTGCAAAAAGGTACTTATTTAGTGAAATTAATTGATGAGAGATCTAAGGTTATTGCAATTCAACGAATAATAAAAGAATAGAATTATGTCAAGAGAAGAATTGTGGAAACTAGATCGTTCATTGGATTACAATGATGAGGTTCATAAAATTCTAATTGCAAAACGTGGATATTATATTTACTATAATGAACCGAATAAAAATACCAGAACCATTAAAATCCATAATCATATTTGTGGCCAGTGTAATTGGGGTTCAGGTAAAATAAACAATTCTGAATCAGGTAGAAATGGAGTTTGGATAGGTCCGTTTTCTTGTCTAACATTCGTGGAAAATTTTATTCAGGTTAATTTAAATGAGTTCGTCAATCAAGTTGAACGTTGTTCTTGTATAAGTTTCTATTTGTCAAGAGTAAAAAAACAGTAGTAAAACAATAGTTTAATTTTATTAATACACAAGGAAATACCGTTACGGTTAGAAAGATTGTGTTGCAATAATCTCTTCCTCCCTTGAGGGATGATTGAGGAGGGTGACGCATTTAATCGATTGCAAATCAATACCGACCGGTTCGAAAAAATTGTGTTGCAATGATAAATTCATCCCCCTTTGTCCCCCTTCAAAGGGGGAATTTTACACATAGGCTCGGGTTTAAACCCGAGCCTATGTGTTTAAATGTGAATGATTCATCCATTTCAATGGATTAAATGCTTTTTGAGGTTTGTAATAAAAATCCAAATATTGAAGAAATTATAAATGTTATCTTTGTCAAACGATGGCTTAATCACCATTTTATCCTCCAACTTATTAATAATGGCTGAAGATTTAATAATAGCAAGTGGTTCAAAAGCAGAAAAATACGAGCAACTCCTGCCGCAAATTCACGCATTAATAAGCATGCTGTACTTCCGTTCACAATTCTTTTAGCCTGCTTCGAATATAGATTTTGGTAAGATTTTCTTCAAAACATAAAACATAATCATCCACTGTGGCGAAATCAACGAACATTAACCATCAAAAACTAATCAACATAACTCAATTTCAACATGTTTGAACTTCCTAAGTCTTCCATCGGAATAGATGCAATATTGATTACTAAATCACCGATATTCAAATAACCTTCCGACTTCATAATGTACTTAATGTCCGCAATAGTATGGTCGGTACTAATTAATTTGTTGTAATAAAATGCTTTAACTCCCCAAACAAGGTTTAATTGAGTTAAAATTTTCTTATTACTTGTGAAAACAAAAATAGCTGTGTTTGGTCGTTGAGAAGCGATTTTGTAGGCAGTATATCCAGAGAATGACATAGAAATGATTGCTTTTGCTTGCACACGTTGCGATAAACGACAAGCATTAAAACAAATAGAATCGGAAATAAAACGGTTTTGATCGCGTTCAGGCAACTCCTCTTTATTGTAAATTCCACTGTGAGTTTCCATTTCCGTGATGATATTGGCCATCGTTTTGATTACCTCAACTGGGTATTTACCAACTGAAGTTTCTCCAGAAAGCATCACAGCATCTGCACCATCCAAAACAGCATTTGCAACATCGTTCACCTCAGCTCTTGATGGAGACATACTGTTAATCATTGATTCCATCATTTGAGTAGCAACGATTACAGGTTTAGCGTGGTGAATACATTTCGTAATCAACATTTTTTGAATCAAAGGCACATTTTGAAACGGAATTTCAACACCCAAAT
>JBILQY010000101.1:0-8230 GCA_044372955.1 Crocinitomicaceae bacterium
AAACCTACACCTACTACTACTAATAGGATACGGAATACGTTTAATATTAAGTTTATTTTATTAGCATTCATCTGCTATAAGTTTTAAAAGTTGAATTACTTCGTAATTTTATTTTTGATCAACATATCTATCAAGCTGATAGATGCGTCTTCCATTTCATTAACTAAACCATCAATTTTAGATGTAATGTAGTTATAGAAAATTTGTAAGAAAATCGCTGATATCAAACCAAATACTGTTGTTAACAAGGCAACTTTAATACCATCCGCAACTGTTGTTGGAGAAACCTGACCATCTTTTACGATTTTATCGAACGCTTGAATCATACCGATTACTGTTCCTAAGAATCCTAACATCGGAGAAAGTGCGATAAATAATTGTAACCAAGACAATCCTTTTTCTAAGTTACCCATCTGAACACCACCGTATGCTACTACTGATTTTTCAACCATATCTAAACCTTCTTCTGAACGGTCTAAACCTTGGAAGAAAATTGATCCGATAGGGCCACGAGTGTTTCTACATAATTCTTTAGCCGCGTCAACACCTTTAGTTTTTAAAGTTGATTCAACTTCGTTTAAGAATTTAGTTGTATTAATTGTTGCAATGTTTAAGTATACAACACGCTCAATTGAAAGTGCCATACCAATAATCAAACAGATAAGTACTGGAGTCATCCACAATACATCACCTTCGATATATTTTTGTTTTAAAGTTTGAACGAACGTCAATGTTGGTTCTTCTTCAGCTTCTTTAGCTGCTTCTGCATTTCCTTCTTGTGCTGCCTCGACCACTTCAGTGTTGTTTGCGGCAGTGTCTTCTTGTGCATAAGAAGTTGAGTTAAATCCAAAGCTTAAACTTAGTGCAATGGCTAGGGAACTAATTATTTTTTTCATAGGGGAAAAAATTAAAAAAAACGTTTCTATTTTAAATTATTTGAGCCTCAAAAATAGTATTTTTTTGAATTGTAACAATCTTTATAAAAAAAATGTGAAAATTAATTTTCTGTTAAGTCAATTGAGAAAGCAAGTCCAACAGTTCCTTCATTTCTGAATTTTCAAGAACATAATCAATTTTCTGTTGTCTATTTACGGCGTGCTGTGAAGTGGATTTTCCCCACACTATTACTTTTGAATCTTTAGGTATCTGATTGATTATTAGGAAAGCATCTAAATTACTTGGGCTTGTGAAAATGTAAATTTGACACTTATTAATCTCCTTAGATTTTAAATTTGTTTTATAAACCACTTCTTTTATCACTTGATTTTTTGGTAAAATAGAAGGAAAAGTCCCCAAAGAAAGGTTCGATTGCGGGAAAAAAACAATTTTATTTTTGAGCCAAATTTTAAATTCTTGTGCCACTTTTTTTGGATTTCCAGCTTCTTTTCCGACAAATTCACAATCTATTCCGAGTTTATAAAGCTTGTTTTTTGTTGTTTCTCCGATACAAGCATAGACTAAATTGGGATTTTTAGAAGGATTAGCAAGGTAAAATTGTCCTGATCGAACACTGGAAAAAAAAACGACATCATACGAAGAAGTGTTTTTAAAGGGTATTCCTTCAAATTCAATGAGTGATTCTGCTATTAATTCTATTGAGTTTTGATTGCAATAATGAACTAAGGGTTCACAATCATTGGCGTTTTTGGATATAAAAATCCTTGAGATCATACTATTTTGATAGTGTATCAACTATTGATTGAGCTAATTGTCTATTTTCACCGTACTCAAAAGTGTAATAATTTGCTGCTTCGGAGGAAGATTTTGAATGGGCAACGTGAACGACCTTGCCATCACAATACACACCTAACGGAAGTTGACAACCACCTTCCATTAATCGAAGAACACTTCTTTCTAATTCAATTTTTTCTGCCGTATAAGTATGATTCAAATTAGAAAGGATTTCTGCCAAACGTATATCTTCATTTCTAATTTGTAAGCCAAGAACTCCTTGTGCTGGTGCTGGAACGAATACAGTTGGGTCAAGAACTTCAACGTGTAGATCTGATAAATCCAAATTCAAACGATTCACTCCTGCTTTTGCTAATAAAATAGCATCGTAACCTTCTGTTTTTAGTTTTTTGATTCTTGTAGGAACATTTCCACGCAAGTCTTTAATTTGTAAATCGGGACGAAGTGCTAATAATTGAGATTTTCTTCTAGCCGAAGAAGTACCAATTACTGCATTTTTTTTTAATCCCCACAATTCGTTTGTATCAACGGCATCTGGATTTGCCAGTAATAATTCTGATGGATCTTCACGATCGGAAACAGCTGCAATTATTAAACCTGCTGGTGGAGTCGTTTCTAAATCTTTGTGTGAATGAACAGCTAAATCAACTTCTTTGGACAATAAGGCTGCTTCGATTTCTTTGGTGAAAAACCCTTTACCTTCCAATTTATCAAAACTTAAGTCTTGAATTTTGTCTCCTTGCGTGTGGATGATGTTGATTTCAACGGAATGTCCTAATTTTTCTAATTCTTCACGCACGAAATTTGCTTGCCATAATGCTAAGTCGCTTCCGCGTGTTCCTATTTTGATAATTGGATTTTCAGACATTCTTTAATAATATTTCTTTTGCTAATTTCATTGGACCACTGATGTATTTCTTTTCCATATAGCCAATGATTTTTTCCAATACTTCTTTTGAATGTTCGTCCAAACTATCTAAATCATTTTTGAATACTTCAGAAAAAGCAGTGTTTTTGATTTCTTTAATCGACTGTGGAACGGTCTTCATTGCTAGTTCGACATTTCTTTCTTTTAAAAGGTTTTCGAATTCAAGCATTGACGTTGCCAATATTTTTTCTACGTGTTGAATTTCTTTGGATCGTTCTTTCAAATTTTGATTCGAAATTTTCTGCAAGAAATCAACAGATATATAAGTAATATCATTGTTCTCCAAAATCACAGGGTCTAAATCCTGAGGAATTGCCAAATCTATGATGATTTTGTTGCTTTTCTCTCCTTGTAAAATAGCGTCGTATAATTCAGGAGTAATAATATGAAAATCTGCACCCGTACATGTAATAATTACATCAAATCCTTTGTCGTAATATTTCAATTCACTCAATGAGAATGCTTCACCTTTAATTTCAGAAGCGAATTGTTTTGCTTTTTCTAATGAGCGATTGAAAACCGCAAAATTTGTAAATCCGTGTTTTTTCAAAAATCGACTCATTGTTGTATTTGTCATTCCTGCACCAACAACTAAAATGCGCGCATCCAAAGGAATATTTAACTTTTTCAATTGATGGTAAGCTAAAGATACAACTGATACAGGTTTTGTAGCAATGCTCGTTTCAGTGTACACTTTTTTCGCAGTTTGAATTACTTGCTTCATTAAAATACGAATCAAATCGCCTGTCAATTTCAAATCGCGGCAATGTTCATAAGCCAAACGCACTTGTGTGATAATTTCACGTTCTCCTACAATCATTGAATCTATAGAAGATGCAACAGCTAAAGCGTGCTCAACGGCATTTGTACCACTGTAAGATTCCACCTTTTCAGCAAGATCACTAATAACGTCATCAGATAGATTTGGAAAGGTAGTTTGCAATAAAGACTTTACAAAAAGGTCATCAATTTCTTGATTTTTCACAAACGTCAATTCAACTCTGTTACAAGTGGAAAGAAAAAACAATTCTGAAATTTCGTGTGAATCCTTTAGTGTTTGTAATCTTTCGCGTTGCAAATCTTTTTCAATATGCATCAAACCAATCTTGTTTACTTCAAGGTTTCGATGTGTAAATGCCAAGATGTGTAAATGTTGCAGCACGAATCTTTCTATTTGAGGATACAAATATCGCAGTGCATTCATTTCAAATTGTCATAATATTGTCATAAAGTCTAATTTAGATTTTGTTTAAATAAGCATCTAGCTCGTTTTTGCTATTAATTTTGAAAGAAAGAAATAATAAACATGAAAACTTTAGGATACGAACAGATCATTTTTGACCTTGGTGGAGTATTATTAGATATTGATTATCAAGCAACTGAAAAAGCTTTTGTAGAATTGGGATTAAAAGATTTTGGTGAAAAATACTCCCAGCTAAATCAAAACGATTTGTTCGATAAATTGGAAATTGGTGAAATTTCAGCTCAACATTTTATTAATAAAATTCTTACTTTATGTCCTGTAGGTACAAGTCCGAACAAAGTTGTTGCCGCTTGGAATGCAATGTTAGGTGAATTTCCGAAAGAAAAAATTGAACTTTTACAACAAATAAAAGGTCGTTTGCCAATTTATATGTTAAGTAACACTAATGAAATTCATATTCCAAAAGTTTATGACGCTTGGGACAAAGTTTCAGATGAACCAATGAGTGCGCTTTTTGATAAAATCTATTTGTCTTTTGAAATCGGGAAACGCAAACCTGATGTTTCAACTTTTGAATGGGTTTGTTACTCGTTAAAAATAAATCCAAGTACTACTTTATTTATTGATGATAGTCCTCAGCACATTGAAGGAGCAAAAAAAGCAGGTTTACAAACTTATTATTACCAATCAAAGACTGAATTTTTAGAATTCTTCAATAAATTATTAGCGGATTAGGCGCTAATAGTTACCATAATGTTAAGTAGGATTAGTCTTTAAATAAACTGTTTATCGTTTGAATTAAGCTTAAAACACTCATTTTTGAGTAATTATGATCTTTATGGCTTAAGTCATTTTTTTATAATTCCTTTTAAATTAGAGGTATTTAGCCTAAACAGTTGATAAATAATGAAGATTTATTTTGTTATTTGAATGTTTGTTTTTTTCTTTGCAGGCTGAAACCAATAAATTAAAGAAGATGTCAGAAATCAAAGCTAAAGTAATCGCGATAATCGTTGATAAATTAAATGTTGAAGAAAGTGAAGTAACAAACGAAGCAAGCTTCACAAATGACTTAGGTGCCGATTCATTGGATACTGTAGAATTAATTATGGAATTTGAGAAACAATTCAATATTTCTATTCCAGATGATAAAGCAGAAGGTATCCAAACTGTTGGTGACGCAATCACTTACATCGAGGCAAACGTTTAATTAGTACGATTACAACAAAAACAAATTATGGAATTAAAAAGAGTTGTTATTACTGGGATGGGAGCATTGACTCCAATTGGAAATACACTTACTGAATACTGGGATGCATTAATCGCAGGAAAAAGTGGTGCTGCTCCAATCACTCAGTTTGATGCAACGCTTTTTAAAACTCAATTTGCTTGTGAAGTAAAAGGTTTTAATGTGGAAGACCACATTGATAAAAAAGAAGCTAGAAAACTAGATCAATTTTCGCAATATGCCATAGTTTCTGCAACTGAAGCTATGGCGGATGCGGCCTTAATGGAATCGAATCCAAACTTAGATCGTATCGGTGTAATTTGGGGTTCAGGAGTTGGTGGTCTTAAAACTTTTCAAGAGGAATCTAAAAATTTCTTTGCTGGTGATGGAACTCCACGTTTCAATCCATTCTTCATTCCAAAAATGATTGCTGATATCGCAGCAGGTCACATTTCAATTAAATACGGTTTACGTGGTCCCAATTATGTAACTGTTTCAGCTTGTGCTTCCTCAACTAATGCCATTATCGATTCATTTAACCTTATCCGTTTGGGTAAAGCTGATGCGATTGTAACTGGTGGGTCTGAAGCAGCAGTAAATGAAATGGGTATGGGTGGGTTCAACGCACTTAAAGCTTTATCTACACGAAATGATTCTCCTGAAACTGCTTCTCGCCCTTTTGATGTGGACAGAGATGGTTTTGTTTTAGGTGAAGGCGCTGGTGCTTTAATTTTAGAAGAATACGAGCACGCTGTAAAAAGAGGTGCTAAAATTTATGCCGAAGTTATCGGTGGCGGAATGTCAGGAGATGCTTATCATATGACAGCTCCACACCCAGATGGAATTGGCGCACGAAACACAATGCTTGCAGCGATTGATGATGCAGAAATTAGTGCATCGGATATTGATTATGTAAATGTTCACGGTACTTCTACTCCTCTTGGAGATATCGCAGAAGTAAAAGCTATTCAAGCTGTTTTTGGTGAACACGCTTACAATTTGAACATTAGTTCAACGAAATCTATGACAGGACATTTATTAGGTGCAGCAGGTGCAATTGAAGCTATTGCTTGCGTAATGTCTGTAGTTCACGATATTATCCCCCCAACAATAAATCACTTTACAGACGATCCTGAATTAGATTCAAAGTTGAATTTTACTTTTAATGAAGCTCAAAAAAGAACTGTAAATATTGCTTTATCCAACACGTTTGGTTTTGGTGGACATAATACGAGTGTGATTGTTAAAAAATTTAAATCTTAAATCGTTCTGAAAATTCCTTTATTTTCTAGCAAGAGGACAGAGGATGAAATCAAACTCATTCATTTCATTCTCAAGCGTTTTGGTTATAAACCAAAAAATGTCACCTACTTTCAAAAGGCGATAACTCATAAATCTATCAATACTGATTCTAAGAATGATATTTCTAATGAACGCTTAGAATTTTTAGGAGATGCAATCTTAGACGCTGTTGTGGCGGAACATTTGTTTTTAAAATTCCCGGAAAACGACGAAGGTTATTTGACAAAATTAAAGTCGAAAATTGTAAATCGAAAAACACTTTCTGATATTGGCGAAAATATGGAAATTAGGCTTGTTTTAAATTATAATAAAACGAGAACTATTAATGTTTCCACCTTAGAAGGAAATGCATTTGAAGCGATTATTGGTGCGATTTATTTAGATGGCGGTTATGATAAAGCAAAGCAATCCCTGAACAATTATGTTTTTCGTAAGTATTTAAATTTCAACAAATTACTTGAAGAAGAAATTGATTTTAAATCCAAACTGTTCATCTGGTGTCAACGAAAAAAATTGCATTTGGATTTTATAGTTGTTAAGGAACACCACGAAAATGGTCAATGGAATTATGAAATTAAAGTTGTCATCAACCACAAAGAGTTTGGACGAGGAATTGGCTTATCGAAAAAGACAGCCGAACAAGAAGCAGCAAAACAAACGTTACAATTAATTGGAGAAATTTAAAAGGCGACTTTAAATTTTTACTTTCTTAATTCTAAACCAATTTTGTTGCTAATAACTTGATTTTTAAGCAATAGTTTTTCAACTTAAAGCTATAGAATACATAATAAAAAAGCCATAAAAACCAAAAAAGGAGCTCATTTCTGAACTCCTTTCTGTTGGCCCATTAGGGCTCGAACCTAAACTCTTCTGGACCAAAACCAGACGTGTTGCCAGTTACACCATGGGCCAATAAACATTTGTGTAATCCCAAATGCGAGGGCAAATTTATAAACAAATTTTAGATTCATTTCACTTTTTTGAAAAAAGTTTTTGAAAAGTCTTGTTTAATTCGACCTAGAACTTAATTCCTGTTGAAAATCACCTATCTAACACATGTTCTAAATCTTCACTTTTTTTCTTCTAACGGATAGCTTTTCATTTTTTTGAACAAGCAAAAACAAAGACAAACGATATATTCTTAAATTCGCACTACCAAAAACAAAAAATAATTCCCTTATGAATTACAATAAATGGAACACCTTATTAGGTTGGTTAACTTTTTTAGTTGCATCAATCGTTTATCTTGTTACACTTGAAGACACCGTAAGTCTTTGGGATTGTGGAGAATATATTACCGCAGCCTATAAATTGGAAGTTGGTCACCCTCCAGGTGCACCTTTGTTCATGGTGTTAGGTCGTGTGTTTTCTTTCTTTGCAGATAAAGAAAGTGTTGCTTTTTATATCAATAGTTTATCAGCGATTTCAAGCTCTTTGACTATACTTTTTATGTTTTGGTCTTTAACTTTATTGTTAAAAAAGATAATTGCGAAAAAAATAGCCGATTTATCTTCTGGTGAACAGGTAGCTATTTTCGCTGCTGCTGCAATTGGTTCTTTGGCCTACACTTTTTCTGATTCATTTTGGTTTTCAGCAGTTGAAGGTGAAGTTTATGCAATGGCTTCTTTGTTTACGGCTGTTATTTTCTGGGCAATGCTCAAATGGGATGAAGAAATGGCTTTAGTGCAAAATGGTGAATTATCGCTTGAAGCACGACCAAATCGTTGGTTGTTATTGATTCTATTTTTATTAGGTCTTGCAATTGGTGTCCATTTACTTGGAATCCTTGTTGTTCCTGCAATTGGTTACATGATTTATTTCCGAGTTTATAAAACGGTGGACGTCAAAGGTTTCTTACTTACTGGAATTTTATCTG
>JBILQY010000102.1:0-8210 GCA_044372955.1 Crocinitomicaceae bacterium
CCTAATTTACAAGCAATTAGAACAAAAAGAAACGCTTCCTAAATGGATTAAAATCTTGGTATTATTTGTCGGATTTCTTTGGTCTTTAATTGTAGTAGTAATTCAAATAATTGCAGCAAACAAAGAAGAGATTATCAAAATGAAGAGTATTAAAGATGAATTTGCACTCGGAAATCTTCAGGCTAATGTGCATTGGAGTGGATTTGAATTTTTAATCGGCTTGTTGTTTTTTGTTGCTTTAGTATTCGTTTTCGTTTCTAAGCGATTCACAACTCAAAATCAAATCATTGGGTCACTTTTCATTACATTGATTTTTATCTATTCAACTATTGTTGTAATTGTACCTCGTGTTGAGGGTTACACACAAAATGCAGCAATAACATTTTACAAAAGTCGTCAAGGTGAAGCTTGTTATGTAAAAACAGTTGGCTTTAAAAGTTATGCAGATTTATTTTATGCAGCAAAAACCCCAACCGAAAACCTCAACGCTAATAACGAAGACTGGTTGATTTTTGGTGAAATTGATAAACCTGTTTATTTCGTTATGAAAAATACACGAAGTGAAGAGTTTGAAAGAAATTTCCCACATATAAAAAGACTATTTAAAAAAAATGGTTTTGTCTTTTATATGCGCAGATTGGAATAAGAAACACTAATTCAGATTAGCCCAACTCCTTCTCAATTGCAGCAAGTTCTTTGTAAAAATCTGCACCGAATGCTCTAACAAGTGGGCCTTTTAAAAATTTGTAAACAGGAACATTTAGTTTTTCACCACACGCACAAGCCGCTTTGCAAATGTCCCATTCTTCGTAATTGATTGCTGTGTATTCTCCAATTTTCTTGGTGCGAATCGGATACAAATGACACGATAAAGGTTTGTTGAAATCAATTTCTCCTTTGTTGTAAGCGTGTTCTATCGAGCATTTCGCTTTGTTCTCATCGTCAAAAAACACAAACGCACATTCTTGATTGTTGACCAAGGTTGTCACGGGATCGCCGTCTTTATCAACATAATGAATGCCATTTTCTTCAATTGCGACCAAACCTTCTGCACGCATATAAGGTGTTATATTGGAATAGTGAGTGGAAATGTTTTCAATTTCAGTTGCCGCGAGAGGCGCACCACCATCACCTGCCACACAGCAAGCGCCTTTGCAAGCATTCAAATCACACACAAATTTCTTAGTAAAAATCTCAGTGGAAATAATTTTATCGTCAATTTCAAAAAGCATAAAGCAAAGTTAGAGGAATTTTTTATCGCCCTACTGTTTTTTATTTCAATAATAATACTATCTTTGCAACAGATTTATGGAACTAAAATGAGAGGGGACGAAAGTCCCCTCTTTTGTTGAGTATGATTGATAGAAAAGAAATTGAGCGTTTAGTTGAGGAAAGAATTCAAGAATTAGACAACGGTTTATACGTTGTTGAAATGACGATTTCTTCCACCAATGTTATCCGCATTGAAATTGATAAAATTAATGGAGGTGTTACCGTAAGTGATTGCGTTTCAGTTTCTCGCAACGTTGAACACAACCTCGATCGTGAAAAAGCTGACTTTGAATTGCACGTTTCCTCCGCTGGTTTAGACAAACCTTTTAGACACATCAACCAATACATCAAAAACGTAGGACGAACAATCAATGTGAAAACAAAAGACGGTCGCACTATCGAAGGAGAAATTGTAAAAGTAGCAGATGAAAAAATCATTCTTTCTACTGAAGAAATGCAATTGTTGGAAGGAAAAAAGAAAAAAGAAAAAGTAGAAGTAATTTATGAAATAATGCTTACTGAGATTAAAGAAGCAAATATTGTTATATCATTTAAATAATAATTTATGAATAGTGCTGAATTAGTAGACTCGTTTTCGGAGTTTAAGGAATTAAAAAACATTGATAAGCAAACAATGCAACATGTGCTTGAAGATGTTTTTCGTGCCATGTTGAAGAAAAAATTTAATACGGACGAGCATATTGATATCATCGTAAACATCGATAAAGGTGACGTTCAAATTTTCTTAAATAAAGAAATCGTTGATAATGGTGAGGTTGAAGATCCTAACACAGAAATCGCTTATTCAGATGCTATCAAAATTGAACCAGATTTTGAAATCGGTGAAGAGGTAACTGAAGAATTCAAATTCGCTGACTTCGGAAGAAGAAACATTCTTTCGCTTCGTCAAAACTTGATTTCTAGAATCTTAGAATTAGAAAAAGATCATTTATACAAAAAATACAAAGAAAGAATTGGCGAAATCGTTACTGGCGAAGTTTACCAAGTTTGGAAAAAAGAAATTTTGGTTATGGACGACGACAACAACGAATTGATCTTGCCAAAATCAGAACAAATCCCTTCCGATTTCTTCAAAAAAGGAGAATCTGTTCGTGCTGTGGTTTCCAAAGTGGATATGCGCAATAGCTCACCAGTGATTATTCTTTCTAGAACAGCACCTGAATTCTTAGAGCGTTTGTTTGAATTGGAAGTTCCTGAAGTATTTGATGGTTTAATCACAATTAAGAAAATTGTACGCGAACCAGGAGAAAGAGCTAAAGTTGCTGTGGAATCTTACGATGACCGTATTGATCCAGTTGGAGCTTGTGTTGGTATGAAAGGTTCTCGTATCCACGGAATTGTTCGTGAATTAAGAAACGAAAACATCGACGTAATCAACTACACTACTAATAATCAATTACTTATTCAACGTGCTTTGTCTCCAGCGAAAGTAACTTCAATGGAAATTTTAGAAGAAGACAAACGCGTAAAAGTATTCTTACGACCAGATCAAGTGTCTTTGGCAATTGGAAAAGGTGGTAACAACATCAAATTGGCAGGAAGACTTTGCGGATACGAAATTGATGTGTACAGAGATGGAGAAGTTGACGTAGAAGATGTTGACTTAGAAGAATTTGCAGATGAAATCGATAGCTGGATTATAGATGAATTAAAAGCTATTGGTTGTGATACAGCAAAATCAGTATTGGAAATTGGCGTAAACGACTTAGTACAACGTACTGATTTAGAAAAAGAAACAATAGAAGAAGTATTCCGAATTTTGAAAGCAGAATTTGAATAACTTTGAACAATTAAGGAGAAATAGAATAAAATGGCAGGAAAACCAATAAGATTAGGAAAGGCAGCAAGCGAATTAAATGTTGGGTTACCAACCTTGGTGGACTTCCTTGACAAAAAAGGAGTAAAAATTGATTCGAACCCGAACACTCGTTTGGAGCCAGAGCATTATGACCTTTTGTGTCAAGAATTTGCAGCTGATCACGATCTTAAAGAACAATCTAAAGGGGTCAACTCACGAAGAGAAAAAAGAGAATCTATTTCTCTGAAAGATAAGCCTCAAGAGGAAAAAGAAAAAGTTGTTGAGCGAGAAGAAGAGGAAGAAGAAACAGATATTAATTTCGAGGAAATTAAAAGAAGCGTTTTAGAATCTAAACCTGTTCCGAAGCCAGAACCTGTTCAAGAGGCACCTGTTGCTGAGCCGGTTATTGAAGTAAAACCAGAGCCTGTAGTAGAAGTTGTTGTTACTCCTGAACCTGTTGTTGAAGCTCCAAAAGAAGTTCAAGAAGAGAAAAAAGAAGGCGTTCAAATTATTGGTAAAATAGACTTAGCTGCGCTCAACCAAAAAACACGTCCTGATAAAAAGAAATACGAAGACCCGAAAGCTAATCAGGCTAAAAACGAAAAATCAAAACCAGCTCCTGCTAAGGAAGAAGTGAAACCTTCGCCTGTGAAGGAAGAGGTGAAAGTTGAAAAACCTACTGAGCCTGTTGCTGAAGCACCGAAAGAAATCGAAACGATTCGTTTTGAACGTCAAGTTTTAACAGGTCCAACCGTTCTTGGAAAAATTGAATTACCCGTTGAAAGACCTAAATCTTCTGGTCCGTCTCACGAAAGTGCAAATTCAAAAAGAAAAAGAAAAAGAATTAAAAAGGTTGAAACACCAGCGGCAGCTGACCCTAACAAGCCAGCAACCCCAGGTAATAACCAAGGAAATAATCAAGGGAATAATCAGAATAAGTTCAATAACAACAAACCGGGCGCTCCGAAAGTAGAGAAGAAAGAAGTTACTGAACGCGATATTCAAAAAGAAATTAAAGATACATTAGCTCGACTTTCTAATCAAGGTGGTAAATCTAAATCATCGAAAAATAGAAAAATCAAGCGTGAATCTTTTGCTCAACGTCGCCAAGAAGAAATGGCAGCGGCTGAATTAGAAGATAAAATCTTGAAATTAACAGAATTCGTAACAGTTTCTGAGCTTGCATCTATGATGAGCGTACAACCAACACAAGTAATTTCTGTGTGTATGTCTTTGGGGATTTTTGCTTCAATTAACCAACGTTTAGATGCAGAAACAATTCAAATTGTGGCAGATGAATTCGGTTTTGAAACAGAATTTGTAAGTGCCGAAGTTCAGGAAGCAATTCAAACAGTTGAAGATAAAGAAGAAGATTTAATTTCTCGACCGCCAATCATTACGGTGATGGGTCACGTCGATCACGGTAAAACTTCCCTTTTGGATAAAATTCGTAATGCGAACGTTACTGAAGGTGAAGCTGGAGGTATCACTCAGCATATTGGTGCTTACTCAGTTACCTTGAAAGACAATCGAAAAATGACGTTCTTAGATACACCGGGTCACGAAGCCTTTACGGCGATGCGTGCTCGTGGTGCTCAAGTAACAGACGTTGCGATTATCATTGTTGCGGCAGACGACGACGTGATGCCTCAAACAAAAGAGGCAATTTCTCACGCTCAAGCAGCGAATGTACCGATGATTTTTGCAATCAACAAAATTGATAAACCGGGTGCAAATCCAGATAAAATCCGCGAGCAACTTTCAGCAATGAATATCTTGGTGGAAGATTGGGGTGGTAAATACCAAGTTCAAGAAATTTCTGCGAAGAAAAACGTAAATGTAGATTTACTATTAGACAAAGTGCTTTTAGAGGCAGAAATGTTAAACTTAAAAGCGAATCCAAATAAAAACGCTGTAGGTACAGTTATCGAATCTTCTTTGGATAAAGGAAAAGGTTTCGTAACGAATATGTTAGTGGAAGCTGGAACAATGAGAGTGGGTGATGTTATTCTTGTTGGTCGTCATTATGGTCGTGTAAGAGCGATGCACGACGAACACGGAAAAGCATTAACAGAAGCTGGCCCAGCACAACCAGTATCGGTTTTAGGAATCGGTGGTGCCCCAAGTGCAGGTGACAAGTTCAACGTTATGGACGATGAGAAAGAAGCAAAAACTATCGCTCAGAAACGTGAACAATTGTACCGTGAGCAAGGATTGCGTACAACTAAACACATTACTTTGGATGAGATCGGTCGTCGTTTGGCAATTGGAGATTTCAAAGAATTAAATATTATCGTTAAAGGTGACGTGGATGGTTCAATCGAAGCATTATCTGATGCATTGATTAACTTATCAACTGAAGAAATCCAAGTAAATGTTATCCATAAAGGAGTTGGAGCAATTACGGAAGCCGATGTAAACTTAGCTTCTGCATCAGATGCTGTAATCATTGGTTTCCAAGTTCGTCCTTCAATCAGTGCGCGTAAATTAGCTGAATCTGAACAAATTGATATCCGTTTGTATTCTGTAATCTACAAAGCGATCGACGAATTGAAAGCTGCGATGGAAGGAATGTTATCTCCAGATATTGAAGAAAAAGTACTTGGTTCTGCTGAAATCCGTGAAACATTCGACATCACGAAAGTGGGTACAATTGCAGGATGTTACGTAATGGATGGTATCATCAAACGTTCTTCAAAAATACGTGTTATTCGCGACGGAATCGTTGTTCATACAGGAACTTTAGGTTCATTGAAACGTTTCAAAGACGATGTTCGCGAAGTGAAAAACAACTATGAATGTGGTTTGAATATCGACAAATTCAATGACATAAAAATTGGTGATATAGTTGAAGCATTTGAAGAAGTTGAAGTTGCAAGAAAGTTGTAATTTGTTAAGGAAACAACATTCTCAGTTAAAACAATTAATTTTACAAAAAAAAGATAGTTATGTTCGCATTAGTAGTAGGTCCAGGTCAAGGTTTGATAATTATTCTAGTGATTGTTGTACTTTTCTTTGGTGGAAAAAAAATTCCTGAATTAATGAAAGGTTTAGGACAAGGTGTTAAAGAGTTTAAAGATGCATCGAAAGGTGAATCTGAGAAATCGAAAGACATTGTAACAACTGACGATAAGTAATTCCTATGTATCGTACGATAAAAGAAGTAAAGGAAGCATTGCTCTCCGGTGAAACTGTATTATCAATAACTCAGTACTTTCTGAATAAAATTGATGAAAACAAGCACTTAAACGCTTTTTTAGAAGTGTTTACTGATTCTGCAAAAGAACAGGCACAAATCGTAGATGAAAAAATAAAAAATGGAAGAGCTGGTAAATTAGCTGGTGTTGTTATAGGAATTAAAGATAATATCTGTTACCGAAATCATAAAGTTTCTGCTTCTTCCAAGATTTTAGAAGGGTTTGAATCTTTGTACACAGCAACTGCACTTCAACGTTTAATTGACGAAGATGCTGTTATCATTGGAAGATTAAATTGTGATGAATTTGCAATGGGAAGTTCCAACGAAAATTCAGCTTTTGGCTCCGTTGAAAATAACTGGAAAAAGAATTATGTTCCAGGTGGATCTTCTGGAGGTTCAGCAGTTGCCGTTTCAGCTAATCTTTGTACGGTTTCCCTCGGTAGCGACACAGGAGGTTCTGTTCGTCAACCTGCATCTTGGACAGGAACTTATGGACTTAAGCCAAGCTATGGACGCATCAGTCGCTATGGTTTAATAGCTTATGCATCTTCATTCGACCAAATCGGAACCTTTACCAACAACCTTGATGATGCCGCACTTTTATTACAAATAATGGGCGGAAAAGACGATATGGATGCAACATCTTCCTCTAAAGAATTAGCTTTAACAACAATTCAAACTGTTGGCAAAAGTAAAATTGGAATCATTAAAGAATGTATGTCTCACCCAGGTTTAGATACCGAGGTAAAAGAAAAATTAGACGACACGATTGAAAAGTTGAAAGCGGCAGGTCACGAGATTGTTGAATTGAGTTTTCCATATTTGGACTATTTAGTTCCAACTTATTACGTTTTGACAACGGCCGAGGCATCTTCCAATCTATCGCGCTTTGACGGTGTACATTACGGTCACAGAAGCTCAGAAGCTAAAGGAGTAGAACAAACCTATATTAAATCGAGAAGTGAAGGTTTTGGCCCAGAAGTGAAACGAAGAATTATGACAGGTACTTTCGTGCTTTCTCACGGATATTACGATGCTTACTACACAAAAGCTCAAAAGGTAAGACGCGTTTTACAAAATAAAACAAACGAAATGCTTTCAGAAGTTGACGTATTAATTATGCCAACAACTCCATCAACAGCTTTTGAAAAAAATGCAGTAAAAGATACGATTCAAATGTATCTACAAGATATTTTTACTGTTCACGCTAACTTAACTGGAAATCCAGCAATTAGTATACCTTTGGCTATTCATTCCAATGGTTTACCTTTCGGATTACAATTAATGACCGCGCATTTTGCAGAACAAGAACTATTCAATTTTGCCCAAAGCATCGAGAAATTAAAGGAATGAGATTAATTACAAGCTTTATTTTTATTCTTTTTTCACTCGGGCAAATCGTTGCTCAATTACCCCACAATTACAATAAAAACGATTTAAATCCAATAGCATTTATCAACACGGTAGAGCAAAGTTTAAATTTATTTTATGCCGATTATGTTAACGATCGACGTTATGATTCTATCATCAATGCGCTCAATTACGAACCAAATGAAGCGCCTACATTTTCAGATGATATCTATTGTCAGCGTTTGGCAAAAATCAACGAAATGTCCACTTTCCCAATGGACTGTAATCCAATTACGCTTTCAACGATTCGATTTTTCGCTGCAAAAAGACGAAGTTTTGCTCGTATCGTTATGGGACGTTCCGCCTTGTATTTCGATATGTTTCGTGAAAAACTCATTGAAAACGGGCTTCCAGAAGAATTGCGCTTTCTAGCGGTTATTGAAAGTGGTTTACGTCCGCAAGTGAAATCACGTGCGGGTGCATTAGGACTTTGGCAATTTATGTATCGTACTGGTTTACAATATGGTTTAGAAGAAAATAATTACGTTGACGACCGAATGGATCCCGAAA
>JBILQY010000105.1:0-8061 GCA_044372955.1 Crocinitomicaceae bacterium
ACTTTGCTATCCTACGTTCTATTACAGACACAGCAATAAAAAACGGACAAAACGTGCTTAATGCATTGTTCGTGGTTGCTGAGTTGGAAGTTACTGATTAGTTACCTCTCTCTTAAATCAGACTCAATTTTTGGAGTGACCAAAGGTGTTTTTTTAACGTATTCAAAACTACCCAAATTATGAACAGATTCTATAGCCTTTAGCAAGATGGGATAATCAACGTGCTTAGGTAGATAAACATGCGCTCCAATTTTCAGCATTGCATTAACCAATGGTTCTGAATAATAGGCGCTTAAAATAATAATCTTAAGGTTTGGAAACGATTTTCTTAAAATTGGAATACATTGTTCGCCATCCATTCTTGGCATATTGATATCTAGAATTAAGACATCAACTGAAGTGTCTTGAATTTTTTCTAATAATTCAAATCCATCACCTACTTCCAAGGCTACGGAAAGCATTTCTTCCGTTTTTAATAATGCTACTAAACTTTGTCTTAAGATTTGATGATCTTCCGCTATCCCAACTCTTATCTTCACTTCATCATTTTTCATAGATTATTTCTTTAATACCAACTATCAAAAAATAAAAAATAGGGCTTATTAATCAATTTCCCCAATAAATAAATCCAAAATAGAATAGCAATGGGTACAACCAAAAAAGATAGTTTATTGAACTCCCAAGCTTCTTTAAAATCTAAATGAATGAGGTGCATAACGCCTCTAGTTAAACCACAACCTAAACATTGTAAGTCAAATAAATAAACCGACAAACAAATACTTTCACCGCTATCAAAATAATCCGCAGGTAAAAAGAGTAACAAAAAAGGTCCAACTAATAATAAAATTAGAAGGACCTTCCCAATATTTTTTTTTAACTTATTTGTTTCCAAAAATAACAACAAGTGCGTGAATGAATCCAGGTAAACCACACAAAAGCGTTAAAATTAAATTCACTGTAACTCTGCTTGTCCAACTACCTTCGTATAAGTACATTGAAATCACTGTACCAAATGGAACTAACAAAATCAATAATAAATAAACCCAATTTTCAACCAATGAACCTTTTTGGTTAAATTCCTTTGATTTAGCTTTTGCAATTGTTCCTTTAAATTTCTTCGCTGAAACTTTTGTCGAAGTTGCATCATTTGTTGTGGTAGCAACAGTAGTTTCTTTTGCAACATTTTTTGAAGCCAAAACTTTATCAGTTGACAAACTTACAACTGATTGAATATCATCTGAAGTTGAAGCAACGTCAGTTGTTTCAATTGTCGAATAAGTGTTCGCCGACTCATTATTTTCAACTTTTTGAATTGATTTCACTTCTTTCACTTCAGCAACTTCTTCTTCTGAAGAATTATAAGAATCCATTTTCTTATCTTTTTTACCACCAATTGAAGTATGATTCCAATTTACAGTGAACCCTTTTCGGTGGTAACGTTTCTGAATTGAACATGAATCAAGTGATAAAGATGCGATAAACGCTACAACAAATAATAAACCTAGTTTTTTCATAATTTTAAATTTTTATTACATAATTCTTCAAATATATCAACAAATTGTAAAAAAACAAATCTCATTTTTAAATAATCTTAACAAATCTTTAAAAGTCACAATTCATAAGTAATAGCATAAGTACATTTAACAAAAAACAAGACTTGATTTAAAAATAATGAAACCAATATGTGTATCCGCAATCGTACCAGTAAAATACTTTAACATTAAAAATCAAGAATTTAGTCGAAGTGAGAACTATTTATTGAATAGTAGCGAACTATAATTGGCCTTGAATTTCTAGGTTTTAGCAACTGAACTGAAACTGTTAATTTTTAAAATTTCTGTAAGAACATTTTAGAAAAATTTCAGTTTCAGAAAGGGGCTAAAATTGTTCGCTACGAGTTGTAAATAATTATAGAACAAATATTTGCGAACAAAAAGAAATTCAGAGCCTTGACTTTTTGTTTCTTTTTGGTCAAGCAAAAAGAAAGGCAAAGATAATGATAACTCAAATTGAGATTTTTATTCGAGTCATGAATTACAGTTATATTATTTATGGTGGTACGAAAGCGAATACTCAAAAACCATGACTTTGAATCATAAAAAAAATAAAGAATGCTTCATTTTCAAAATTAAGCGTAATTTAGTGCATTATGGAATTTTTTGACGCACTTGATCCGTTTTTAAGAACCTATTGGTTTATTGCTTTACCAACAAGTTTGATTTTTATCATTCAAACAGCTATGACATTCATTGGTGTGGATGCATCCGAAGGATTAGATGCTGATTTTGATGGAAACTTAGATGGTGGAGATGGACCTTTTCAAGTATTTTCTTTTCGCAACTTAATCAACTTTTTACTTGGTTTTAGTTGGTCCGGTATCTCATTTTACGATACTATTTCAAATAAAACATTTTTACTAATTGTCGCTTTAGCAATTGGTGTTTCGTTTGTTTTGGTGTTTTTCTTTATTATGAAGCAAATACAGAAATTAGCTGAGGACAACACTTTCAAAATTGATGAAACGATTGGTAAAACAGCCGAAGTTTATCTTGCAATTCCAGCAAAAATGTCAGGAAAAGGAAAGGTAATGATTAGCGTAAAAGGCTCCTTTCACGAACTTCCAGCAATGACTGAAAACGAAAACAAAATCGCTTCAAACGCAATGATTAAAGTCATTCGAGTTGAAAGTGACGAAATTCTTATTGTAGAACAAATTTAATCTAACAACTATGTCACCAATTATTATGATTGCCATTGCGGCGGTTGCGCTTTTTGCCACAATCTCTGCTTTAATTTCTCGCTACAAGCGTTGTCCTTCCGATAAAATCTTAGTGATTTACGGTCGAACAGGTGGCACATCCGCAAAATGTGTGCATGGTGGTGGGGCATTCATTTGGCCTGTAATCCAAGATTATGCGTTTCTAGACTTAAAACCACTTTCCATTGAAGCAAATTTAACAAATGCATTAAGCCGTCAAAATATTCGAGTAGATGTTCCTTGTCGATTTACGATTGCCATTTCAACTGAAACAGATAGCATGAACACTGCTGCTGAACGTTTATTGGGATTGAGTTCTGAGCAAATTCAAGAGTTGGCAAAAGATATTTTGTTTGGTCAATTACGCTTGGTTATTGCAACTATGACCATCGAAGAAATCAATTCAGACCGCGATAAATTCTTAGATAACATTTCAAAAAATGTGGACAGCGAATTGAAAAAAATTGGTTTGAAATTGATCAACGTTAACGTTACTGACATTAAAGATGAATCAGGTTACATCGAAGCTTTAGGTAAAGAAGCGGCAGCAAAAGCAATCAACGAAGCTAAAATTAGTGTGGCTGAACAAGAAAAAATAGGTGAAACTGGAAAAGCACTTGCTGACAGAGAGAAAGACACACAAATCGCTGAGACACATAGAGATCGCGATGTTAAAATTGCGATTACCCAAAAAGATAGAGAAATCAGTATTGCATCAGCTGCAAAAGATGAATCAATTGGTAAGGCAGAAGCACAAAGAGATACACGTGTTAAAACATCTGAAGCAAATGCGATTGCCATTCAAGGGGAAAACGAAGCAAAAATTGCAATTGCGAATTCAGAAGCTTTAAGAAGAGAAAAAGAAGCTGAATCGTTACGTATTGCAATCACTGCTGAAAAAGTACAACAAGCACGTGCTTTGGAAGAAGCCTACTTAGCAGAGCAAAAAGCAGAGTTAGCACGTTCAGAAAGAGAGCGTTCGACACAAATTGCTAATATTGTGATTCCAGCTGAAATTGCTAAACAACGTGCGATTATCGATGCGCAAGCAGATGCAGAACGCATTCGTGAGAATGCAAAAGGTGAAGCAGATGCCATCTTCGCAAAGATGGAAGCGGAAGCAAAAGGTTTATATGAAATCTTAACCAAACAAGCTGAAGGTTATAAAGAAGTTGTGGCTGCTGCAGGTGGTGATTCTACGAAAGCCTTCCAATTATTGATGATTGAGAAATTACCTGAATTGGTTAAAACACAAGTGGAAGCAGTTAAAAACATCAAGATTGATAAAATTACTGTTTGGGATTCAGGTAACAATGCAGATGGTAATGGTTCAACAGCGAATTTTGTTTCTGGAATGATGAAAACGGTTCCTCCTTTGAATGACTTGTTTAATATGGCTGGTTTGAATCTTCCAACGTATTTAAAAGGAAATGATGAAGGGCAAAAAGCAAGTGATGCAACTATTGAAGAAACGAAATAATTGAGAAATTTAGTTCGGTTATTAATCGCGTCTCTTCTAAACTTTGCCGGACTTGGGCATTTATTTTGGTTGCGAATCGAATTCCAAGCTCAAGTTCCAAATTGGTTACCACTTGATCCTGATTTTGTTGTTGTATCTTCTGGATTTGTGGAACTCTTTCTTGGGTTAAGTTTACTTTTTTGGAAAAATCAACGTGCTAAAATTGGCTGGGTAACAGCAGTGTTTTTTATACTTGTTTTCGCGGGTAATCTCAATCAATATTTTCAAGGAATTGACGCTTTTGGTCTGAATTCAGACTTGAAAAGATTAATCCGTTTGCCCTTTCAACCGCTTTTAGTTATTGGTGTTTTGTGGTCGACAAAGGAAAAAAATTAAGTCTAAGTCGTTGATTTTCCAATTTTTGCTTCTAAAAATCCCTATTAATCCAATGCGGGTCATTATGATTTTCTTCAATTTTATCTTTGATTATTTGAATGCTTTTCGCAAGGATAAAAATGTCTTGCGATCCGTTTTTTTGTAACCACAGCCAACTTTCATCTTCATGATCAACTGCTTTAGCAATGTGGTATAAAGTCTCAAAATTGTTTTGCAACAACCATTGTCCTGCGGCTTTATTTCCTTCGGCAGCATTAATCATTGCCATCAAATGTGGATAGCCGTTTTCCATCAACCAATCACGTGGTTTATCTTGCAAATAAATCGCTAAAACTCCGGCATATAATTCACGGTAACCATTCAGATTCAACCAATCTTGCAATTTTTCGTCACCTTCAATCGCTTTTGCCCACGCTAAAATCACCATCGACGAATAATTCATCGGTTTCATCGCTACATTCGTTCTCGGTATAGCTTCCTGCACAACAGGCTTTGATTCTTTTTCCTTCTTTTTAAATGGATTCCACATTAGGCGAAAAATAAATACGAAACAAAGATAGCAACGATTCCACCGATTACGTCACAAATAATTCCAGCCAATGCTGCATATCGCGTGTCGGTAACTTTGACTGATCCAAAATAAACAGCTAAAACATAGAATGTTGTTTCTGTACTCCCTTGAAAAGTTGAGGCTAATTTACCCACAAATGAATCGGGACCAAAGGCTGGATTTTGATAAATTTCTATCATTAATCCTCTAGCGCCACTTCCTGAAAAAGGTTTCATAAAAATCACAGGCAAGGCATCAACAAATTCAACAGCTGTCAATCCAGCGAATAAAAACCCATTCTTTATCAAGGTCATTCCATCTGTAAATGCGCCAGAAGAACGAAACAACGAAATCGCTGCCAACATCGCAATCAAATACGGAACAATGTTTAATGCGACTTCAAATCCGCCTTTTGCACCTTCGATAAAACTCTCAAAAAGATTCACTTTTGCACGAACAGCAAGCCCAAAAAAGAACAAAATAATACCAAAAATAATCGTGTTACTAACAACAGATGAAATGACATCAATTTTGTCTGGATAAGCATTTAAGATAAAAATCAAACCAAAAACAGTACTCGTTAGTGTTCCTAAATAAAGGAGAACCACTTTGTTTAATAAATTGATTTTCTGTCGAATGGAAACATAGATCAATCCACCAAGTGTTGCGAAAAAAGTGGTGATTAAGATTGGAAGGAAAACAGACGAAATACTGTTTGAATTATTAGCTGCACGCGCGGCAAGAATACTCACTGGAATTATGGTCAAACCTGAGGCATTCAAAACCAAAAACATAATTTGCGCATTCGAAGCCACTGTTTTATTTGGATTCAATTCTTGCAAATCTTTCATCGCTTTCAGTCCAAAAGGTGTGGCTGCATTGTCCAGACCAAGCATATTCGCAGAGAAATTCATCATAATCGAACCAACTGCTGGATGGTCTTTTGGAATTTCAGGAAACAAACGTGTAAACAAGGGTGCAACTAGCTTTGACATGATTTTTATTGCGCCACCTTCTTCGCCAATTTTCATAAAACCCATCCATAAACACAAAGCGCCTGTCATAAAAATGGATAACTCAAAACCGTTTTTGGAGGCTTCAAACAAGCCGTCCATCATTTTCTGAAGAATCGCAGTGTCTTGCCAAAAAATAAGTTTTGAAAACCCCATCACAATCGCAATGAGAAACATACCAATCCAAATTCGATTCAATACCATTCAACGAAATTGCTGATAATTTTAACGCTTTTTAAACTTTAACTGCTTTTCTATTAACATACGTTATTGAATTACGATTCAGTGCTTGAGTTTTGAAGTCAGTTGTTTGTTCGTGCGTACATTTGTTTAATCAAATTAACAGACACATGAAAACAGTATTTCATTCCGAAGCTTCAAGAGGTCACGCCAATCATGGTTGGTTAAACGCTAAACATTCTTTCAGTTTTGCAAGTTGGCAGAATCCTGAGCGAATTCATTTTGGCGCTTTACGTGTGTTAAACGATGATATCGTTGCACCATCAATGGGTTTCAGTAAGCATCCACACGACAATATGGAAATCATCACAATTCCGTTGAAAGGTGCGCTGAAACACCAAGACAGTATGGGAAATTCTTCTGTGATTGAAGCAGGGGAGGTGCAAGTGATGTCGGCTGGGACAGGAGTTCAACACAGCGAAGTGAATGCTAAACACGATGAAGCCATTAATTTATTTCAGATTTGGATTTTCCCCAATCAGCAAAACGTTACACCTCGCTATGACCAAATTCGTTACAACGAAGAGTCAATGAGAAATAATTTCCTACAAGTTGTTTCACCAAATCCCGACGATGCAGGAACGTGGATTCATCAAGATGCTTGGATTCACCTTTCGCAATTGGAAGAAGGTAAAAGCCTCAATTACGAATTAAAACAAAAGGGAAATGGCGTTTATATTTTGAATATAGAAGGTACCTTTGAAATCGCAAACCAACTTTTAGAAAAGCGCGACGCAATCGGAGTATGGGAAACAACATCAATTGACATCAAAGCAAACAAATCAGGTCGTTTGTTGTTGATTGAAGTTCCAATGGAATTTTAACAAAGCGTATGATTACCTATTAGTAGATTTCTCCTTTCAGTCGAAACGACTAATTAGGAGGGGGTTGTTTCGAAAATGCTACACATTTTCGCATCACTCTTCAAGTACAAGTCTTTTGGACTGGCGACTGGAATCTACAATACATTTAATCACACTTAATATTTTTATAAGACAATGAAAAATACAATTATAGCAGATTTATCGTGGCGTTATGCCACCAAAAAATACAATCCTGAACTGAAAATTTCGGATGAAAACATTGAAATCATCAAGGAATCTTTGCGTTTGGTTCCAACGAGTTACGGCTTGTTTCCATTGAAATATATTTTTGTTGAGTCTAAAGAATTAAGAGAACAATTGCGTCCGAAAGCATGGGGGCAAAGTCAAATAACAGATGCTTCCCATTTGTTGGTGATTTGTTCACACATCGAACTCGACCACGATTACATCGACGGACACATTGAATTGACAGCAAAAACAAGAAGTATTGAGCCAAGTACCATTCAAGGTTACGGAAACTTTGTGAAGACAAAAATTGGCGAAATGTCCGCTGAAGAACACAGCGATTGGAATGCAAAACAAGCGTACATTGCTTTGGGTCAATTGATGCATACTTGTGCTAGCTTGCGCATTGATGCAACTCCAATGGAAGGTTTCGAACCAGCAGCTTTTGATGAAATTCTGGATTTAGGAAAGGATAATTTGAAGTCAGTACTTGTGTGTGCAATGGGTTATCGTTCTGAAGAGGACAACAATCAACATTTAGCGAAGGTTAGAAAAAGCGCGGAGAATATTTTTGAGGTGAGGTAAAATAGATTACT
>JBILQY010000006.1:0-22408 GCA_044372955.1 Crocinitomicaceae bacterium
AGTATCTTTTAATTCATTTCCTGGTAGAATTTCTCCTAAATCGTATAATTCAAAATTCCAGTTTCCACCAAAATAATGTAAATAAAAATCTTTTCTAAAATTGCTTTGAATGGATTGATCTACAGATGTGTGATGACCTCGAAATTCAGGCACTGAAAAAACGACACAACTATTTTTTTTTACTTCTGGAAAATCTGTTTGAAATACATTAATCTTAGCGCCAATTTGGTCGTCTTCAAATTTCAAATCGTCTAAGACTACAGGTGTAAAATAAATAGAAATATCCTTCATAATTCGAGTTGATTGATTTTTTAAAATCAAAACTAATTATAAGAACGACAGTTATTTTTTTTGTTCAATAAAGAAATCAAGTCGAGGACGTGAATAACTATTTTTCCAAAATCGAAGTAATATTTGGTCGAAAGTATAAACTTGATTTCAAAACTTTTCCATCTTCACGATAAATTGGCTTTCCATTTTCATCTAACTTACTCATATTTGAACGTTGAATTTCTTGAAAAACTTCTTCAATTTTTGATTGTAAACCATGTCTTAAAATGGTACCACACAATATATATAGCTGGTCTCCTAATGCGTCTGCGATTTCAACAACGTCTCCTTTTCTCGCTGCTTCAAGGTATTCCTCGTTTTCTTCTTTCATTAAATTAAACCTTAACTCAACCTCTTCAATGGTTAAATCTGCGGTTGGAGCATAATTATTTTTTATTCCAAAAGCATCATGGAATTTCTCAACATTGGCAATCGTTTCTTGAACTGTCATTTTATCTAATTACTGTTATATGTCCTTGGAAAATTTCGCTTCTTCCATCGTAATACCCTAATTCAACTTTATAGAAATAAACGCCGTCAGAAACATCTTCACCACTGGTCGTTTTTCCATTCCATTCGCCGTTTAAATCGGTAAATTCATAAATTAAAGAACCCCATCTATTAAATATTTTACATTCAAAAGTTTGAGTACACGTTGCTGAAACCTTCCAAACTTCATTTGTTAATCCATTATCCTTGTTAGGTGTGAAAACATTTGGAATATAAACAATTGAAAGTCCAGCCTCCATTGTTAAAAGTATATTTTGATTGGTGGTACAACCATAAGCATCACTGGCAACAATTGAGTAAATTCCTGAAAAAAGATCGGACTGAATTGGATTTGATACAGCTTGATTGTTAAACGTATAAGAATAAGGAGCTACTCCCCCTACCCCATCAATTATCTCAATTACGCCATTATTATAACCACAGTTTGGATTTTGTTGAGTTGTCAAAATTTGTGATGGCCCAGGGATTTCAGGAACAATAAATGTCTCTTGATATTCACATCCATTTGCATCTTGAACAGCAACTACATAATTGCCAGCAACTAAGGAATCGATTGACATTAAGGGACTGTAACTTAAGCCAGAAAAACTATATAAATAAGGTGCTATTCCACCTACGGTTTGTGTAACTTGTATTTCTCCATTATTGGTTCCACAATTGGAAGCAGTTATATTGGTCAATAAATCTGTTGGAATATAGGAAGGATTTACAACTATAGTTGTATCATAAAAACATATACTATCCGTAAAACTAATAACATAAGTTCCACTTGCCAAGTTAATCGCTGAATCAACCGTTGATACATTGGACGTCCATGAGTAATAATAGTTGGCAGGTGGATAGGCTTCGATATTAATTGCACCATCGCTTTGAGCACAGGAAGTATGCGTCACCACGGCTGTAGAACTTAATTCTTCACTTGACAAAATCGTCACATTTTGAGTTGTTGCACATATATTATCTGTTATTACAACTGAATAATTTCCTGCAGGAAGTGCAAAAGCAGAATCAACAGTGGAAACATTTGGTGTCCAAGTAAAAGAATAATTTCCAATAGCTGGTTCAACATCAACATTAATCGAACCATTGTCAAAGCCACAAGTCGTGTTTACTTGGGTAACCGAGGTAGTAAATGCAGCAGGGTTGACTAAAATAACTGTTGTATCAAAAGAACATGTTCCTTCTGTTATGGTTAAATCGTAAGTTCCCGGCGCAAGATTAGTTGCAACATTTGTAGTTGAAACGCTAGGCGACCAAGAATATGTATAGGTTGGTTCAAAAGGAGTAAATGAAATGGAGCCATCATTGGCATTACACCCTGGCTGAACAATAGTTGCTGTCAAATCAAAAGGATTTGTAATCACAGTTGCTGAATAAGTTTGAGTACATAAATCAGCATCAGTTACTAGAACTTGGTAAACACCATCGCAAAGATTTGATGCAGTTTGAGTGGCTTGGTTTAATGGGTCATTCCATTGGTAAGTAAACGGAGGTGTTCCTGAAGTTACATTCACCGTTGCTGTTCCATTACAGTTTGCGATAGCAGTTATAAGTGCACAGTTAGCAGGGTCGTTGCAAGTTGCATAAGTTGGTGTACTTGGTCCAATCCATGCACCTCCATCAGGAATTCTACGAATTGATTGACCTGTATGAGATGATGCATCTACCGTTGTTGCTTGCGCTTTTCGATTACTAGGGATTTGATTATAACTAGCAAGTTGACCACTAAAGTTACAAGGTGCTAACTGAGCAATACATGGATTACCTGCCTTGTCTTGAGTACTTCCACCATTTGCCCAACTCACTGCATCTTGAGGCACTCCTTGAGAATCATAAAATGCAAACCATCCACCAGCATTTGGAAACCATAGTCTACTAGCTCCTCCTCCGATACAAACACCCTGTTCATTTGTATTATATGGAACCACAAGTTCTACCACGTTTCCGCCATTTTGAACTAAAAGATTTGCTGGGACAGGAGTTGCATTAAATCCTCTAATCATTGCCAAACCAAGAGGCGGAATAACTGTTCCTTGTGGAATAACATACCCTCCTGGTTGTGTCCCAGGCAATGAACCAGGCGCACTATTTCCAAGATAAAAACATGAAATATCAACTGAATCACACCAATTTGGGTTAAACAATTCAATCCATTCTCCTCTTCCATCAGAAACACCACCACTTCCACTCAGTGATCCATCAAAAGCTGATGGAGAAATCATTAATTCATTAATTAAAATGGTAGGTCCACTGTAATTACATGGTGCACAAGCGGAATTAGGAACCACACTCACTGTTGCATTTACGTTGCATCCACCACAATCTTCGGTTAAAACGATAGTAGTGTCTATTGAACAGCCAGCGATATTAGTAATCGTAACTGGATAAGTTCCTGCCGCTAAAGCTGTTGCACTGCTAACAGTTCCAGTACTTGGGAAAGGCCATGCGTAAAAATAAGTGTCTGTCGGAGATGGATTAAAGGAAATTACGCCATCACTATTTCCACAAGTTGGTTGTGTAACTGTTGCATTCAACAAAAAAGAAGGAGTTACTGTATTGCAACCTGCATTACAAGCGTTAATCGATGCAACACCATTTGTTTGCCATGTTGGAGCGCCATCAGCAACTCGGTGAATAACCGTTCCTATTGTCGGAGCTTGCCCCGCGTAACTAACTATTCCTGAACTTATTGAAATATCACTTGGACCAAGTAAAGTTGAAACCAATGGACAAGTAGTTCCTGCAGCAATTGTTGTTGGGGCTAATTGTATATCGGTATCTGTCCCCCATTTAGCTGCTTCGTTCGCATTAATAGTCCAATAAACAGCATCAACTGCAATACCATTCTCATCCCAAAGCATTATATAGCCATCTCCGTTGGGAAGGTACCATCTATCAGCATCCGTTTCTAGGTTCGCAGTCGTACAAAACGAGGTCAAATTGATTGTAGCTCCTGAATTTGGTCCTCCAATCGATAAAAATCCGTTGGCTGGAATTATTGAATTCGATGGAAATCGAAAGGTTCCCTCGATTCCAGTTGAGAAATTTCCATCAAATCCAATCAAGTAGCAACTTATATCAATTGCACATGCCGTTGGATTATAAAGTTCAATGTATTCTTTTCCGTAGGTAACTTGCGAACACATTTTCAAAGATTGAAACTCGGCACCCGTTGCACTAGTAGTTGGATTCACCATCACTTCATTTATCACTACTTGCGAATAAGTAGCGTAAGAAAAAGTAAAAAATGATATGAATAATAATTTTGAAAGCGAAACTTTTAAATTCATTTTAAAGGATTTGAAATCATTAACTCATTTTTGCAAGGATAAGTTGCATTTGTTCTGGCTTATGTTAGTAGTTTAAAAGTTCATTTAAACTTATTTTTACTTTCTCTGCATTTGGCAAAAGCTCTGCTTCAAGTATAGAATTTAAAGGAATTGCAGGGGTATCAATCGAACCTACAATTGAAATCGGAGCATCTAAAAATTTAAAATTATCTCGTTGTAATCTTCCTGCTAAACCAAGTGTGAATGAAGACTCTATTGATTCTTCAGTTACAAAAAGAACTTTATTATGCTTTCTACATAACGTATTCATTGCTTCGTGATCTAAAGGATTTAAACTTCTTAAGTCTAAAATCTCAACTTGCCCTTCAAACGTTTTTGCAGCTTCTAATGTCCAATAAACACCTCTTCCGTAGGTGATTACACCACATGAATTACCTTTTTCAACTTCAGATTCATTTGCCTCCAAAACCGTCCTTGCTTTACCAATTGGAATTACATAATCTTCACTTGGCTCAATTGACATTGCTCCTTCCGTTCCAGGTATTTTTGACCAATACAAACCTTTATGTTCCAGAATTACAACTGGATTCGGATCATAAAACGCTGCTTTCAACAATCCTTTTAAATCTGCTCCATTTGATGGATAAACCACTTTAATTCCTCGAATATTTGTCAAAACTGATTCTACGCTTGAAGAATGATAAGGACCACCAGAACCATAAGCTCCTATTGGTACACGAATCACACAACTCACTGGCCATTTACCATTTGAAAGATAATAGGAACGTGAAACTTCTGTGAATAACTGATTCAATCCTGGCCAAATGTAGTCTGCAAATTGAACCTCAACAAATGGTTTTAATCCAACTGCTGACATTCCCACCGTTGAACCAATAATAAATGCTTCTTGAATCGGTGTGTTAAAAACGCGGTCGTCACCAAAAGTTTGAGCTAAAGTTGCTGCCTCTCTAAAAACGCCACCTAATCTTCCACCAACATCTTGCCCATATAATAATGCTTCTGGATAACTATGCATAATTTCTCTCACTGCAAACAAAGCAGAATCAACCATTACTGTTTTCTTTTTCCCAGCAGGTTCGCGTTCGCCTTGTTCAGTTGTAATTGGTGTAGGTGCAAAAATAAAATCAGTCACTGAAGATGGATCTGGATCAGGAGAATTCAATGCTTTCTCATAATCTTCGTCAACTAAATTTCTAACTTCAGCTTCAATATTTATCATTTCAGCCAAACTCACACCGCTCTCTTCCAAATTCGCTTTGATTTTCGGATATGGATCGCGGGTAGCTGCTTCATCCAAATCGTCGCGGTACCATTCTTTTCTTACACCTGAAGTATGATGTCCTAAAAGTGGAACTTTTGCATGTACTATAAATGGTCTTCTTTCATTTCGAACAATTTCAAAAACCTCTTTTATGGTTTGGTAAGAAGTTAAAAAGTCACTTCCGTCAATTGTTCTCACTTCAATCCCATTAAAACCTTTTGCATATTGAGTAATATCTTGCGCTCTTGTTTCGCTTGCGTTTGCAGAAATATCCCAACCGTTATCTTGCACTAAATATACAATCGGAAATTGCTTCAACGCTGCCATTTGGAAAGCTTCAGAAACTTCTCCTTCTGTACACGAAGCATCGCCAAGCGAACAAATAACAACTGGAGCTTCACCAACTTCAGGAGTTGAAAGTCCTGTTTTTTCTTTGTATTGAATTCCCATTGCAATTCCTGTAGTTGGGATGGCTTGCATTCCAGTTGCAGAAGATTGATGTGGGATTTTAGGCATATTTTCTCTGTTCAAAGAAGGATGCGAATAATAAGTTCTACCTCCTGAAAACGGATCGTCTTTTTTTGCAAACACTTGTAACATCAATTCATAAGGTTGCATTCCGATTCCCAACAAAATACTGTCGTCGCGATAGTAAGGAGAAACCCAATCTTGTGGTTTTAACTGCATACCAACAGCAAGCTGAATCGCTTCATGACCACGGGAAGTTGCATGCACATATTTTGCAGTAATTTCTTTGTTTGCTTCGTATTTTTCTGCCAAAGTTTTAGCGGTACACATTAAACGAAATGCCTCCAAAAGCGTTTCTTTGTCAACAGCAATAGCTTGCTTATTTGTAAGTACTTCTGACATATTTTTTTATAAGTTGCCCAAATATACAAAAGAAAAAAAGAATCCTTGTTTGGTAATTTGATAAATCGAAAAAGAAATTTAAGTTCACAAAAATCGAGAAAAGAATTAGTTATCGTAGTTGAAAGAAGCCTTAAGCTCAATGAAAACAAATTGAAACCATTTTAAAAAAACACCTCATTTAAAGTAAATTCCTTAGAAATTAACACCTAAGAATTTCGGCTTAGCAACTGATTTCATTATATTTGCCATCCTTATACGTATTTTATGAATGAAACTATGAATGCCACTACATCACAATCATTAATTGCACTTGAAGACAAATTTGGAGCGCATAATTATCACCCACTTCCAGTTGTGTTAAATAGAGGTGAAGGGGTATTTGTTTGGGATGTTGAAGGTAAACAGTATTTTGACTTTTTATCAGCTTATTCCGCTGTAAATCAAGGTCATTGTCACCCAAAAATTACAAAGGCGTTAATTGATCAAGCGCAAACTTTAGCGTTAACATCGCGTGCTTTTTACAATGACTCTTTGGGAGAATATGAAAAATACGTGACTGATTTATTTGGTTTTGACAAAGTGTTGCCAATGAATACGGGAGCAGAAGCTGTGGAAACGGCTATAAAATTATGTCGTAAATGGGCGTATGAGAAAAAAGGAATTACTGAAAATCAAGCAGTGATTATTGTTTGTGAAGGTAATTTCCACGGTCGTACAACCACAATCGTTTCTTTTTCTAGCGATCCGGATTCAAATAAAAACTTTGGACCTTACGCGCCAGGATTTGTGGCAATTCCATACGACGATGTGAATGCGTTAGAGGCAGCTTTAAAATTACCAAACGTTGCTGGTTTTTTAGTGGAACCAATTCAAGGAGAAGCTGGAGTTTACACACCGGCAGAGGATTTCTTATCAAACGCTAGAAGATTGTGTACTGAAAATGGAGTTCTTTTTATTGCTGACGAAGTACAAACAGGAATTGCTCGCACAGGAAGTTTACTAGCTGTTTGTGGAAATTGCAACTGTGAAAATAAATGTGAACGTCAAACAGAAACATATAATCGTCCTGATATTTTGATTTTAGGAAAAGCACTTTCAGGAGGCGTTTATCCAGTTTCAGCAGTTTTAGCGGACGACGAAATCATGATGGTCATAAAACCAGGTCAACACGGATCAACTTTTGGAGGAAATCCAATTGCTGCGAAAGTTGCGATTGCTGCATTAGATGCGGTTGAAGAAGAAGGATTGATTCAAAACGCTCGCAAATTGGGCCACCTTTTCAGAAAAGAAATGAATCGCATTATTGAAAATTCAGACTTAGTTGTGAAAGTTCGTGGAAAAGGTTTGTTGAATGCAATTGTTGTAAACGACACTGAAGACAGCCCAACTGCTTGGAATTTATGCGTAGCTTTAAAAGAAAACGGTTTACTAGCAAAACCAACTCATGGAAACATTATTCGCTTCGCACCACCATTGGTAATCACTGAAGACCAGTTATTGGAATGCGTTGGGATTATAGAAAAAACAATTAAGAATGTAGAATTAAGAATGAAAAATGAAGAATGAATTGGTCTCCTCCCTTGAGAAGAAAAAGCACTGCTTTTGAAGACCAAGCGATAGTGCAGGGAAATTAAGTAGGGTGACAATTGATTCATTTCTCGATTAAACCATTTCATTATTATCTATTTAACCTAAAAAATATGTCACTTAAAATTAAATTTGGTACCGACGGTTGGAGAGCAATCATCGCAAAAGAATTCACAGTTGATAACGTAGCGCGCGTTACAGAAGCAACAGGAATTTGGTTGAAAAAGAATTATGAAAATCCTTCTGTTTTTGTTGGACACGATTGTCGTTTTGCAGGAGAATTGTTCATGGAAACAGCAGTGAAAGTATTCATCGCACAAGGAATTCCTGTAAAAATGTCTCGTGGATTTGTTTCTACACCAATGATTTCTTTAGCAGCTCATCAATTTGCTTGTGAGATTGGAGTAGATATTACTGCAAGTCACAATCCTCCTTTATATAATGGTTTTAAACTGAAAGCTGATTTTGGTGGTCCTTTGGCACCTGAGCACGTTCAAGAAGTGGAAGATATTATTCCTGAAGTTTGTAGCATCGATTTTGAAACTATTTCAATTGAAGAGGCAATGGCTGCTGGAAAAGTAGAAGTGATCGACATCGAAACATTGTATGTGGAGCATGTTAAAAAGAACTTCGATTTAGAAGCAATTGAAAAATCAGGAATGCGTTTGGTTTACGATGCAATGTATGGTGCTGGACAACGTGTGATGCCTCGGATTTTACCAAATGTAGAATTATTGCATTGCGACCCAAATCCATCATTTATGGGACAAGCACCTGAACCAATTGCTAAAAACTTAAAAGAATTAGAATCTTATATTCTTTCAAATCCAGGTGTTTATTGTGCTTTAGCAACAGACGGTGACGCTGACAGAATTGGTTTATACAACGGAAAAGGAGAATTCATTGATTCACACCACATCATCTTATTGTTGATTCACTACATGGTGAAATACAAGCAAATGACTGGAAAAGTGGCGATTGCATTTAGTGTGACTCCTCGCGTTTACAAAATGTGTGAACATTACGGATTAGAAGTAACCACTACAAAAATCGGTTTTAAAGAAATCGCTACGATTATGGTGAAAGAAGACGTTTTGTTAGGAGGAGAAGAATCAGGTGGAATTGCAGTGAAAGGTCACATTCCTGAGCGCGATGGAATTTGGATGGGATTGATCATCTGGGAATTTATGGCTAAATCAGGTAAAACCTTGGATGAATTAATCGAAGAAGTGTATGACATCGTTGGTCCATTCAAATTTGAAAGAAACGACTTGCACATCACAGAAGAAATGAAACAAAACATCATCGCGAATTGCAAAGCAGATAACTACAAAGCATTCGGTGATTATGAAGTGAAAGAAGTGAAAACAATTGACGGCTTCAAATATTTCTTCGACGAAAACCGTTGGATGATGATTCGCCCTTCAGGAACAGAACCTGTTTTAAGAACGTATGCAGAAGCTCCAACATTGGAAGAAGTTCGCAAAATCCTTAAAATGACTGAGGAAACGATTTGTAAGTAAAAAAATGTGAAAAATCTTTACATAATTTCGGGTTGTAATGGGGCAGGAAAAACAACTGCCTCATTCACTATTCTACCAGAAATATTAAACTGTAAAGAATTTGTAAACGCTGACGAAATAGCAAAGGGCTTATCGCCATTTCAACCTGAGAAAGCTGCATTTGAAGCAGGAAGAATAATGTTGAATAGGATAAACGAATTTTTGGAAAATGGAATCAGTTTTTCATTTGAAACAACATTATCTACAAGAAGTTATCGAAATTTTGTTTTAAAATCGCAAGAGAAAGGTTATACCGTTAGTCTTTTATTTTTCTGGTTAGAAAGCGTTGATTTAGCAAAGGAACGAGTTAGAACTAGAGTATTGGAAGGAGGTCATAACATTCCAAGTGAGGTAATTGAAAGAAGGTATATCAAAGGAATCAAAAATTTGTTTGAAATTTATATGCCAATTGTTGACCACACAATGATTTTTGATAATACTTTTGGTGAAATTGAACTCATTGCCGAAGGGATAAAAACCAAAGAATTAAAAATTCATAATTTTAATAAATTTGAATCAATAAAAGCAATATGACACCTGAAGAATATCACGAAGATTTACGAAAAAAAGTACTTGAAGGCCTCAAGTTGGCATACCAAAATATGGTGAAGTACAAAAAAGTGAAAAACTCTGTTATCGTGGTAATGCGAGAGGGTAAAATCGTCCATTTAAAACCTTAATAATAAGATAGATCGGGGTTAGAGTTGCTGTGTTTTTGTTCAATTATGGTGCAATTCAAAATACATAGTATGAGACGGCTCCTTTTTGTCTGTTTAAACTTAAAATATCTTTTTGGATATCCGACATATTCACCAAATTAGTCACACTTCTGTCATTATCGGTGCTAGTTTTCCAATAATCGATTTAAAACAAACTCCAACATCTTCTCATCTAATTTCGAAAAAGCAAACCATTTTTTCCCCAAATCTTTTAGCGAAGCACCAATGTGATACAATTCTTTGCGGTCGATAATGAGAAAACGGTCGTGGCTATCTCGAAGTTCTTGGATTTTAATGGGTGGATATTGGCTGTTGTGTTTTTCAAGGTCAAGTTTTAAGGTTTTTGAAATTGATTTGGTGTAAATTGTCGCTACCGCGTTTTCAGCTCGTTTAGCGAGATGTGTCAACACGGTTTCATCGATGTAATTGTCGATTAAGATGATTTCCTTTTTGGCGGAACGAATAATTTTTGACATCAATTCATAAGCATCGAAGATCTGTCCATCGAAGAAAACACCTTGGTTGGGAATTAGTTGAGAATTTACCTGAAGTTCGATTTGATCAACTTTGTTTTTAATATGTTCCAAATTGTCCTCTAAACGATTCATTCGGTTATTGATAGCGTAACCTTTTAGTAAATATTCTTTCAATACGCTATTCGCCCAAACACGAAACTGTGTGCCTTTTTTGGAGTTAACTCTATAACCAACAGATAAAATCACATCAAGGTTGTAATATTTAACTTTTTTACTTTGAGTTTTTCCAATAACAGCACCATGTTGAGTGGTATGTGCAAAAAATGCACTAACCACTTTTTCATCTAATTCTTGATTTTTGAAAATATTTTTTAAATGTTTAGAAATTATTTTTAACTTGAATTCTGCATTTCCAATGCCTAACAATCCATTTTTTAAAGATGAATTATCCGAAAAACATGTAAAACTGTTGTTGATGGGAAATACAAGTTCAATTGAGCTTGTGAACTTTTTAGTTTCCAATTATAAAGATAAGATTCCTTATTTTAAGGACGGTTTAGGTAAAAAGTATTTGGAAGATTTTGATTTTTTATTGCGCTTTTGGAAAGGAGAAAAATATTACTCCAAACCCGTTCTTTCGGTGGTCTAGGTTTTCAATTACCTTCTATTTTTGATAATTGTTTAAAAAATTCATTGGAGTTTCACCCGTTTGTTTTTTGAAGAATCTCACAAAGTAGGATTTATCTTGATAGCCAAGCTCGTAGCCAATTTGTGTGACATTGAATTTCAATTGAATTAACAAGCGTTTTGCTTCTAGGATAACTCGTTCGGCAATTAAATCAGAACTTGTTTTATTCAGACTTTCTTTCACGATTCGATTCAAATGTTTACTTGAAATGTTTAATTTATTTGCGTAAAACTGAACCGATTTCTCAATTTTATAGTTCAGCTCAATCGAGTTTTCAAAACTTAAAAGTTTGTTGAGATAAGCAGATTGAATAGTGCTATTTTCTTGAATAAATCCACGTGAAAACTCAATGTAAACTAGGTTTAATAAGGCATGGATTTTTTGTTTACTGAAATAGGCTGGTAATTGAGTTTCAGAGATTAGTTCTTTCATCAAAACGGCTAATCTGTCCAGTTTATCATTAGATACACTGAACTCAGCATTGCTGTAGAAAGAATTAAAAAACGGGAAATTATTGATTTTAAACGTTGTATAAACCTCATCAAAAAAGGTTTTCGTATGAAAAAAAACAAAACCGTCGATATCCGAACTTAACTCCCAATAGTGCATTTGTCCGGGTTGTAGCATAAAAACACTTCCTTTCTCAATCGTGTATCGCACAAAATCAACTTCATGCCAACCACTTCCTTCAGTTATCAAAACAACAAGGTAAAAATCATGCTTGTGTGGAAGATTTGTAAAATGATGATTTTGAACATGATTGCTAAAGTTATTCGCATAGAATTCATTAGTGTCAAGTTGATTTTGAAAACTAGCAATCGAATAAACAGGCAATTTGTTTGACATATGTAAATGTAGCGAAATGTCTTAATTGTACCACAAGTAGTGTGATTTTTGAACTTTAATTTAGTTTGATTCGTTATACCTTTGTGCTATGCAAAAAAGAGAAAACTTATTCGTCAGTATTTTAAAAGAACGTTGTCCAAATTGCGGAAAATCAACTGTTTATTATCCAACGAAATCCATTTTCCACATGCCTGTAATGAAAATCAATTGCGATGAATGCAATTATAAATTCGATAGAGAACCAGGATACTTTTTAGGCGCAATGTACATCAGTTATGCAATTGCAGTATTTCTAGGAATTTCAACTTTTGTACTTCTCTATTTCTTATTTCCGAATCTATCCTTCAATTGGATTATAACAATTCTTTCGCTAGTAATGATTGTTGCAGCAAAGAAAAACTACAAACTTTCACGCATAATTTACATTCATATTTTCCCGAAGTGAAAGGACGATCTTAAAATCCTCAACCCCACTTCTCCGCTAATAAAAAGTCTGCAATATGCAGGTGTTTGACGCCATCTACATTATCTGTCCATTCTTCATCAAGACTTACAACATACTTCGGATAATTATCCTTTATTTTCAACAGAGGCTTGAACTCCCGCTCGATAGTGGATGCTTCTTCCATTTTTAGACATACTTGAACATAAATTTTTTCATTGCCTTTTTCAGCAATAAAATCTATTTCTGTGGCGTACAATTTACCAACATACACTTTGTAATTCCGACGACGAAGTTCTAACATCACGATGTTTTCTAATATTCCTGCTGCGTTTCTGTCTTTTAATCCAGTCATTGCGTGAACCAATGCGATGTCGCCGACAAAATACTTTTCTTGCGTTTTCAGAATTTCTTTTCCCTTTACATCATATCTTGGAATGCGATAGATGATAAATGAACTTTCTAACGCTTTAAGGTAATTGTAAACGGTATTCAAGTCTATTTTTCGTTGTTGCCCCTTGAAATAATCGGCTATGTTTTTTGCTGAAACACTATTTCCAACGTTATCAAAAACAAATTTCACAATGCGCTCGAGCATTTCAGTGTCGCGGATATTATTTCGTTGAATGGTGTCTCGTAATATCGCAGATGAATAGATGTCAAAAACGATTTTGTAAGCCGTTTCCAAATCATAATCCATTGTATGAAGTACTGGAAAACCGCCATACTTTCTGAATTCATTGAAAGCTTCACGTTGGTTTTTATCCTTAATTCCCCTCACTTTTCTAAAGTCTAAAAATTCTTCGAAACACAATGTTTGGATGTGAAACTCAACATATCTTCCCGTTAAAAAAGTGGAAAGTTCAGAAGAAAGTAATCTTGAATTTGAACCAGTTATATAAATGTCAGCGTTGAAATCCACTAACATTGCATTCACCGCTCGCTCCCAATTTTCTACTTCCTGAATTTCATCAAGTAAGATGTAAACGCGCTCATTTTCGTGTATTTGCGTTTGAAGATAAGTATAGATTGCAACATCAGTATCTATATGCCGAAATTGGAAACTCTCCAAATTGACGTGAATGATTGATTCCTTTTTAATTCCTCTTTCAACTAAAGTGTCTTTGAGTAAACTCAATATACTTGACTTTCCGCTTCGTCTAAGTCCAGTTAAAACTTTGATGAAAGGTTTATCAATAAAAGGTTCTATTTGCTTTATATAGAATTTTCTCGCTATCATTTTATGTTTATAAACACAAAAATAGCAAAATAATACAAATTATTAAGTTTACAACGTTAAAAACTCAAATAAAATTCAAGTTCTTAGGGTTATAACCACAAAAACTTTATTATATCAACCCTTTTTCCATTAAAAGCTTCGCAATTTGAACGGCATTCGTTGCTGCTCCTTTGCGTAAGTTATCGGCTACAATCCAAAGATTTAAGGTATTTGCTTGACTTTCATCGCGGCGAATTCTACCTACAAACACATCATCTTTACCTTCTGCATATTTTGGCATTGGGTAGGAATAAGTTGTTGGATCGTCTTTCAACGTGATTCCCGGCATTTCGTGTAACAAGCGACGTACTTCATTCAAATCGAAATCGTTTTCAAATTCAATATTTACAGCTTCAGAATGTCCACCAACAACAGGAACGCGCACTGCAGTCGCAGAAACATTGATTTTCGGGTCTAAAATTTTCTTCGTTTCATTCGTTAATTTCATTTCTTCTTTGGTGTAGCCATTGTCCAAAAATGAATCGCATTGCGGAATACAATTTTTATCAATCGGATATTTGTAAGCCATTTCTCCAGAAATTTCATTGCGTTCATTTTCCATTTGTTGAACAGCTTTTACACCTGTACCTGTGATAGATTGATAGGTTGAAACGATTACTCTTTTTACACCATATTTTTTATGAAGCGGAGCAAGTGTTAATACTAACTGAATGGTGCTACAATTTGGATTGGCAATGATTTTATCTTCTTTTGTAAGAACATCGCCATTGATTTCTGGAACAACCAATTTCTTCGTTGGGTCCATTCTCCAAGCAGAAGAATTATCGATAACTGTCGTTCCAACTTCGGCAAATTTTGGTGCCCATTCCAAAGAAGTATCCCCACCAGCTGAAAAAATTGCAATATCTGGACGCATCTCAACCGCTGTTTGTAAACCAACAACCGAAAATTCTAATCCTCCGAAATTAATTTTTGTACCAACGGATTTTTCAGAAGCAACTGGAATCAATTCAGTTATAGGGAAATTCTGTTCACGTAAAACTTGCAACATCACGTTTCCTACCATTCCTGTTGCACCAACTACAGCTACTCTCATTTTATCTAAATATTAATTATAAATGTTAAAAGTTAGAATTCTTTCATTCCGGGGTCAAATTTAATATATTTGAAGTCTATAAAAATCTATGCGTCTATATTTACTTTTCAGCATTCTAGTTTTAAAAACCTTTGCTTTTGGGCAAGTAACAGAGGATTTCACAGATGGCGATTTTTCTACCAATCCAACTTGGAACGGATCTACGACAGATTATATCGTAAATAGTAGCCAACAATTGCAATTAAATAATACAATTGCAGCAACTTCTTACCTTTCAATTCCGCATCAATTAACAACTTTAAGTGGTAAAGAATGGCGTTTTTATATTAAGCAATCTTTTGCTGGTTCAGGAAGTAATTACGGAAGAGTTTTTTTGACAGCTGATAATACTGATTTAACTTTAACGCAAAATGGATATTATTTACAATTCGGAGAGGCAGGTTCAATTGACGCTATCCGTTTATATAAATTAGAAAATGGAACTTCATCAGTTGTTTGTTCTGGTTCTGACGGTCAAATCGTAAATAGCGTAACAGCAAGTATTCGTGTAAAAAGAAGTGCGACCGGCGAATGGAGTGTTTTTGCTGACTTCGCAGGCGAAGATAGTTATGTTTTACAAGCATCAGGAAATGAAACATCCACCTTGTTAGGAACAAATTTTGGTTTTTTGAATGTTTATACAGCAAGTAATGCCACTAAATTCTTTTATGATAACATTTATATCGGTGACGAAATTTTTGATGTAGCTCCTCCCATTTTAGATACGGTAACTGTTATTTCGGCAAATCAAATTGATGTTAAGTTTAATGAAGCAGTGACGCTGGCAAGTAGTGAATTGATTGCAAATTATTCAATTTCTCCATCAATTGGAATTACAACTATCGTTCAAGATGGAACAGATCCTTCCTTGATGCATTTCACATTAAGTGGGAATTTAGTAAATGGCACAACTTATTCTTTAACAGCTACTAATATTTCAGATTTAGCAAATAATATAGCTGCTAGTCAAACGCTAACTTTTCAGTATTTAGTTTCCGATATCGCTCAAAAAGGAGACGTAATCATTACTGAATTTTTCCCTGACCCGAGCCCAGTGATTGGTTTGCCAGAAGTTGAATTTGTAGAAATTTACAACAAAAGCACGAAGATTTTTAACATTCAAGGTTGGAAAATTGGGGATGCTTCAACTGATGGAACAATTGGCGCTGCTTGGTTACTTCCTGGTGAATACAAAGTGCTGACAGCTACAGCAAATGTTCCGTTGTTTACAACCACAACAGCAATACAAACAACTTCTTTTCCAAGTTTAAACAACGCTGGCGATGATGTAGTTTTGAAAGACAATTTCGGTTTAATCTTGGACAAATTGACTTTTACCGATGATTGGTACAAGGACGAAATAAAAAAAGCGGGTGGTTTTACGTTAGAATTAATCAACCCAAATAATCCGTGCTCAGATGCTAGTAATTGGATTGCTTCTAATTCAACAACTGGAGGAACTCCCGGTTTTGTTAATTCAGTAAACGACTTAACGCCTGATACAGCCGAACCAACTGTGGATTTATTACTTGCCTTGGCTCCAAATTTCTTAGAAATTCACTTTAGCGAAGGAATGGATTCGATTTCATTGGTTAATGCCACAATGAGTTTTTCACCAACCTTGACAATTCAAAATCGCTTCGTTCAAACAACTTTCCCTAAAGTAATGACCGTTCAATTTAACGAGGTATTAGTTGGGTCGCAGATTTATAACCTTACACTTGAAAATATTTCTGACTGTTCTTTGAATCAATCTGATTTTACTGGTGATTTTGTTTTGCCAGAGTCTCCACAAAAAGGCGATCTCATCATCAATGAAATTTTACAAAATCCAAAAAATGGCGGTCAAGATTGGATTGAATTGTATAATAATTCGTCAAAAGTGATCAATTTAAAAGATTGGCAACTAGCAAATTTCGATGATGATACAATTGCCAACTTTAAAACGATATTTGATAATTTTCTTCTTGAACCAAATGAGTATGTGGTGGTAGGAAAAGATTCCAATTTCGTCAAGATGAACTATCCTTTTGCAGCAGTTGGAACTTATGTTTATGCTGAATTACCAAGCTACAATAATGATTCTGGAACGGTTTATTTGATTTATAACCAAGAAGTTATTGATAAAGTTAGCTATTTAGATGCTTGGCATTTTGATTTATTGGACGATACAGATGGCGTTTCGTTGGAAAGAATTGACCCAAACGGAGCTTCTTCAAGTGAATTCAATTGGCACTCGGCTGCTGAATCTATTGGTTTTGCTAGTCCAGGCAGAAAAAATTCTCAATATTTACCGGCATTAACCAATGGAAAATTAAGTTTAACAAGTGAGGTTATTTCACCAGATAACGATGGATTTGAAGATATTTTGCAAATCAATTACCAAATGTCGGAGTCTGGTTTATTGGCAAAAGCGTCTATTTATGACGACCGTGGACGATTGATTCGCAATTTATTTTCTAATGAATTAATGGCAACTTCAGGAACATTTTCTTGGGATGGAACAACAGATTCACAAGCGAAAGCAAGTATTGGTGTTTATGTACTCGTTTTTGAAGCTTTTTCAACAAATGGAGGTGTGTTTTTTACGGACAAGTTAGCTGTAACGGTTGCTGGTAAGTTGTAGTTTTGTAAAAAAAAATAAAAAATGAAAAGAATCTTAGTTTTACTAGTATTTATTACCGTTTCAACTTTTTCATATTCTCAAAATTATAAAACAGCAATTGGAATTAAAGGAGGTTATCCAGGTTACGGTTCATTGAATGGAAAACATTTTTTAAACTCAAAAACTGCAATTGAAGGAAGCATCGGCGGTGGAACAAATACGCTTTGGCTTCAAGGATTGTATGAATTGAATTTTTCGTTGGAGCAAGGACTGAATTGGTATGCTGGTGGTGGAGCTAATGTTGGATTTTACTCCTTTAAAAACACATTTACTAATGAACGAACAAGTAATATGATTCTAGGCTTAAATGGAATCGTTGGAATTGAATACACTTTTGAAGATTTCCCTTTAAATGTTGCGCTTGATACTGGTCCAAACCTAAGAATTATCAACTCGTTTGGATTTGGTTGGGGTGCAGGAATTGCTGTTAGATATGCCATCAAGTAATCCCCTTAAACTTTCACCAGGAGCAAAAAACTGGATTAAAAAGTATTTTCTTTTGGTGGAATCAAATGACATTTCGCTACACCTTGAAATTGAAGAAGACGAGTTAGAAATATTGCATTTCCTATCGAATAAAACAGGTTTGGTTTACGGCATTCCAAGCTCATTGATTTATTCAAATGACTTAGATACAAAGCATTATACCAATGATGAAAAGCTAAAATTGCTCATTTTTGAAACCTTACTTTTTTGTTACAAACAACATTCAAAGGAAGATTTCAATTCAGCAGAATTCCTGAAATTACTTGGGAAATTCTACTCTGAAGCACCCATTGCAAGTGGAATAGAAAATTGGTTTACCATCTTCAAAGACAAAAAGATTGAATCGCGCGTAGAATATATTTTAGAGGAACGGGTAAAGGTTAAATCGCCCATTTTTGGAACAAATTATTGGTTGAATCACCTTTCAAATTGCTTTGTTTTTTTAGATGTAATTCTCTTTTATGAATTTCTTAAAAATCAAGAAGCTACTTTTTATAAGAACTACACCAAATACGCCAACTTCGTTCTTTGCGGAATTGTTTACGCTGCTTATGTGGACGAACAAGTAGAGGAAAAAGAACAACGAATGCTTTGGCGCTTTTTGTCGTCTGCTAATTTACCAAAGTTTGAACGTGAAAAAATTGAAGGTTTTATTATGCACGGAATTTCGAATCAAGAAGTTAAAAAAGCGCTTTTCGAACATCCAATGCTTGCTAGAATTACCTTTGAGTTAGGTGTGTTTATTACAAAAGGAACGCATCAAACTTCTGAGAAGGAGGAGGAAAAATTGGTTGAATTAGGAAAACTAATTGGTCTTATCAGTGATGAAATGGAAGATTCTGTTGAATTGGTGAATTCTTTTTTAATGGAAAATGAAAGAGTTGTTTCTTTAATTAGTTCTGATTCGAAAGCGCATTATGGAATTGCAAATTTTTCAAGTCGTTGGTTGCGAATTTTAGGACGAAATAAAGAAAAATTAGTCAACGAATTAAAGGAAAGTAAGGACTTGATTGCTTTGATTCAAAAATCGACAAAACACGAATTGAGCAAAGAAGAAAAGGAACAAGTCAAAACTCAATTTATGGATATTCTAAAATCAATGCCTTCGATGGCCATCTTTTTACTTCCAGGTGGAGCGCTTTTGTTACCTTTGATTCTCAAAATTGTCCCAGATTTGTTGCCTTCTTCTTTCAAGGAAAATGACTTGGAAAAATAACTGAACTTATGAAATGTACTATTCACGTTTACTTAATTAACGAACTTTATTCGCAAGAATTTGCAGATGAATTTCACGGAGGAAATCCTTCCGAAGACAACAAAGAATTTGATTGGGAAGACGAATTGAGCATTTCAAGTGATGTTTCGACCACGGAGGAACTTCAAAATTCCATCTATAAATTAGAAGGAGAAAATGGAACTGGCGACTATTTTGCAGTTGAAGTTCCAAACATGCGCTTGGTGAAAATTAAATCTACTAATGCACCTGATGTGTTTGTTGGCGCTTCAGAAAGCATGATTGATACCTTGAGCATCGAAAAATTGAATGATGAAATTTTAGTTTCGATTTACATCAAAGATAATGAGCCACACGCGAATCCTATTCCTGGGATTTACATTGCTTCAAAAGAGTTTCCAAAAGAATTAATTTAAGATGCTTCAATTAAAAGGGATTGAATTAAGTTATAATCGACCAATTTTAAAAACAATTAATTTCGAAATCACAAAAGGTGAAATCGTTGGAATTGTAGGGAAAAGTGGCGCTGGAAAATCTTCTCTTTTAAAGATAATTGCTGGATTAATTGCACCAGATAATGGCGAATTAGTGCTTGATGGAAAGCGTTTGCCAAATGCAAATTCACTGCTGATTCCTGGCTTTTCAGATTTTGCAATGGTTAATCAAGATTTTAAACTAGATCTGTATCATTCTGTGGAGGAAAACATTCGCGAGGCTGTTTTGAGTTTACCGATTGTCGAAAGGGATAAACGGGTCAATAAATTATTGCGCTTATTTGAATTACAAAAGATCGCTAACTCAAAAGCTCATTTGATTTCAGGTGGTGAACAGCAGCGCTTGGCAATTGCTAGAGCAATCTCTAAAAAACCTAAATTATTAGTTTTAGATGAGCCATTTGGTCATTTGGATAGTGTGTTACGCCAAAAGATGAGTGAATATTTAGTGCAAATTAGCCAAGAGGAAGAAATGGCAATTTTATTGGTTTCTCACGACGGACAAGATGTTTTGGGTTTGTGTGATTCAGTTTGTTTCTTGCAAAATGGTAAATTGTCTAGAAAACGAAACGCCGAAAAAGTTTATTATGATTGTTCGAATTTGTCTTTAGCTCGACTTTTTGGACCTGTCAATCGAATTGTCTTAAATGAAAACAATTACAGTTTCCGACCCGACGAATATGAAATTTCAGATAACGGAGAAGTGAAATTATCATTTGTGAGAGCGGTTTTTGCTGGTGGTTTTTACATCAACTATTTTTTGGATGCAAATGATGCATCTGTCATTTTATATGGATTAACAAAATTAAATGGAGTCAACTCAATCAGAATCAGCAGAAAATTTAACTGAAAAAGTTGAAAAAGAACCTTGGTATTGGTTTTTTATTCTGATTTACAAGTCTTTAATAAGCTTTATTCGTGAAGGAGCCTTTTTTCACGGTGCTGCTTTGGCTTATTATACTTTGTTCGCTTTTGTTCCGATAGTTTATTTGACAACTTCCATTTTTGGTCGTGTTTTTGGAAAAGAAACGATGGAAAGTATTATCAGCGATTTATTCAAAAATCAAATTGGCATTGAGGATTCTTCGGGTATAATGAGCGTTTTAAATGGGGTAGATTTTGATAAGCCGAGTATTTGGATGGAGATTTTTAGCATCACAATTGTAGTTTATACTTGTTCTGCATTTTTAGTTTCGTTGAAAAGAAGTATCAATGATTTTTTTAGAATCAAGGCTTATAAAATCAAAAAGGAAAATATAATTCTTGATTTTGTTGGTTTTCGTTTTCTTTCTTTAGGATTGTTGGCTTTGTTTGCACTTGTAGTTATCTTATTTTATTTTGTCCAAATTTTCGTTTTTTCAGGTCTAGAAAACTACTTAAATGCTAATAATTTCTTGGTTGATTTTTCATTCAAACTGATTCAATATTCAATTTCGGTTTTATCCAATGCAATTATTTTTACCTTGATTTTCAAGTACATTCACGATGGAAAGGTTGAATTTCGTTTAGCTTTTCGCGGTGCAATTGTAACTTCTATTCTTTTGTTTTTTAGTCAATTATTGATAAAATATTACCTCCAAAATTATTTTTCTCTTGGAAATTTAGGTATTGTGGGGTCACTGTTTATTTTTCTTGCTTGGGTCAATTATTCTGCACAAATTGTTTTTTTCGGCGCACATTTTACCTACAAATTAGGGGAAAAAATTGGGGCGCCAATAAAATAGACTAATTTATCAGCGCCTTTCCTTTTTCTGCTAATCGATAGGCTTGTTGTTTGTCTTTTGGATTTTCTTTGGTCCATTCCAAAAGTCCTAATTCTTGCAAAGGATTTATAAAAACACGTTTATTTCTCGATTGATAATGCAGCCCTAAGCAGTTTTCTATGATGTCCTTGCCTTTCTTTGGTTCATTTTTACAATAACGTAAAATGCTGAAATGCTTTGGTGTCAATTCTTCAACACTCGAAACGACCTCTTCCGTTTTCTTTTGATTTACATAAACAACTCTTGGCTCAGAAACGCTATTTTTTGGAACTTTGGGTATGTTTTGTTGTAACCATTTGATATACATTTCTGTTTGTCCAGCTAAGAAATAAGGCAAATTTAAAAGATGAATCGTTTTTCCTTTCGGTGTTTTTATTTCATTCAGTGAAAGTTCGCCCGCGAAAAATCGTATTGCATAGTTCAATCTTGACTCGTCCAAATAATTCAAAAGAGATCTTAATCTTCCTGAACTTCCTGATTTCACTTCTATTGGAATAACTTTCCCTTCATAAGGATAAACGAAATCAAGTTCAGCATCTGAGCTGTTTTTGTCTCTTACCCAAAAGTTTAGTTTTTCAAGTGGTGTGCTTTTATGAGCTATCAATTCTTGCCCAACCAAATGTTCAATCATCGTTCCTTGATAAACGGAATTTAAATCTTTTGTTCCCAATATTTCTTTTTGCAATCCAACACCAAAATTTAATAATCCGGTATCTAAAAACTGTAATCTTGGTGATTTTTTTAAATCAGGCAGTAAGGGTTGTTCAACATAGGTTGTCGGATAGATTA